>CAYPJK010000210.1:0-5908 GCA_964411025.1 uncultured Nevskia sp. | reverse complement strand
CGTGCGCTTCGCGCTGATCGAGAACGAGCACCGGACGCGGCAGGCAACGCGCTCGATCAAGAAATTCCTGAAGGGCGGCAGCAAGGCTGCCAAGACCGAGAAGCCGGTCAAGGAAGTGGCGGCAAAGGCGGAAAAAGCATGAGCGTGTCGCCGCTGAAGGTCGGCATCGTCGGGCTCGGCACGGTCGGGCAGGGTGTCGTGCGCGTGCTGGCCGACAACGCCGAGGTGATCAAGGCCCGCGCCGGCCGGCCGATCGTCGTCACCGACGTCTCGGTGCGTACGGCGAACGCCAAGCGTGACTGCGTGCTCGACGGCATCCGTGTGCATTCGACGCCGGAGGCGGTGGTCGCGGCCGATGTCGACGTGATCTGCGAGCTGATCGGCGGCACCACCCTGGCCAATGACCTGATTGCCGATGCACTGGCACGCGGCAAGTCGGTGGTCACCGCCAACAAGGCGCTGATCGCCGAGCGTGGCAATGCGCTGATCGCCGACGCCCAGAGCCGCGGCCTGACCTTGGCGTTCGAAGCGGCGGTGGCCGGCGGCATCCCGATCATCAAGGTGCTGCGCGAAGGCCTGACCGCCAACGCCATCGACAGCCTGGCCGGCATCATCAACGGCACCTCGAACTACATCCTCACGCAGATGACCGCGAAGGGGCAGAGCTTCGCCGACGCGCTGGCCGACGCCCAGAAGCTCGGTTACGCCGAAGCCGATCCGACCTTCGACGTCGAAGGCATCGATGCCGCCCACAAGCTGACCATCCTCGCGTCGATCGCTTTCGGCACGCCGCTGAACTTCGCGGCCGTGGCCACCGAAGGTCTGTCGAAGGTGCATTCGCAGGACATCCAGCTGGCCCGCGAACTGGGTTACCGGATCAAGTCGCTCGGCATTGCCAAGCGCTCGGCGCACGGCGTGGAGCTGCGCGTGCATCCGACCCTGGTGCCGGACGATCATCTTCTTGCCAAGACCGATGGCGCGCTGAACGCCGTGCGCGTGCACGGCAACGCCGTTGGCCAGACGGTGTACGTCGGCCGTGGCGCCGGCGGCGAGCCGACCGCCTCGGCGGTGATCGCCGATCTGATCGACATCGCCCGGCTGAACGGCGCCGCGCCGGTCGTGCCGCCGCTCGGCTTCACGGCCGCCGGGCTGTCGGCCCAGCCGGCGCTGTCGATCGAGGCGGTGGAATCGGCCTTCTACCTGCGCCTGACGGTGGCCGACGAACCAGGCGTGCTGCGCGCGCTGACGTCGATCCTGGCCGAGGCCGACATCTCGATCGAGGCGATCCTGCAGAAGGAGCCGGAAGACGCCGAAGACGCCCGCATCGCGATCATCACCTCGGTGGTCAGCGGCAGCCGCTTCGACGCCGCGCTGGAACGGATCCGTGCATTGCCGTTCGTGCGCGCCGACATGAGCCGCCTGCGTGTCGAGCATTTCGAGTAAATAGCCGCCCGACCTCCTCTCCCGCCGAAAGATGGCCGGAAACAGGGAAGGCCGCCCGATAACGGGGGCGACGCCACAACGGCCGTTCCCGAGCCACAAGCTGAACCACTGGAGTTTCAACGTGACCCGCTACACCGGCCTTATCGACGCCTACCGCCATCGCCTTCCGCTGCCGCCGGAAGCCAAAGCCATCAGCCTGGGCGAAGGCCGCACGCCGCTGATCAAGCTCGACAACCTGGTCCGCCATGTCGGCGTCGACGCCGACATCTACGTCAAGTTCGAGGGCGCCAACCCGACCGGCTCGTTCAAGGATCGCGGCATGACCATGGCCGTGACCGAGGCCGTGCATCGCGGCGCCAAGGCGATTCTCTGCGCCTCGACCGGCAACACCTCGGCGGCCGCGGCGGCCTATGCGGCGCGTGCCGGCATCAAGTCCTTCGTGCTGATTCCGGAAGGCAAGATCGCGATGGGCAAGCTTGCCCAGGCCGTGGTCCATGGCGCGGTGATCGTGCAGGTCCGCGGCAACTTCGACGACGGCATGCGGCTGGTCAAGGAAGTGTCGGAAACCTCGCCGGTGGTGCTGGTGAACTCGGTCAATCCGTACCGCCTGCAGGGCCAGAAGACGGCCGCCTTCGAGATCGTCGAAGCCTTAGGCGAAGCACCGGACTACCACTGCCTGCCGGTCGGCAATGCCGGCAACATCACCGCACACTGGATCGGCTACACCGAATGCGCGGGCAACGGCACGGTGTCCTGCAAGCTCTGCAACGGCAACTGCCAGTTCGCCCAGAGCGGCGGCAAGGCCAAGCGGCCGAAAATGGTCGGCTATCAGGCGGCCGGCTCCGCGCCGTTCATGCGCGGCGGCGCTGTCAAGAATCCGGAAACGGTCGCCACCGCGATCCGCATCGGCGATCCGCAGAGCTGGGACCCGGCCTGGATCGTCCAGAAGGAATCGGGCGGCTGGTTCGATGAATGCTCGGACGCCGACATCCTTGCCACCCAGCGTCTGCTCGCCGAACAGGAAGGCGTGTTCTGCGAGCCGGCTTCGGCGACCTCGCTGTGCGGTGCGCTGCGCGATCTGAAGAGCGGCAAGATTCCGGCCGGTTCGTCGATCGTCTGCACGCTGACCGGCAACGGCATGAAGGACCCGGACATCATTCTCAAGGCCGGCCTGCCGCAGCTGATCGAAGTGGACGCGGTGAAGAGCGCGGTCGAGCGGGTGCTGGTCGATCGCCTGTAACGGCAACCGCGCCGCGAGGTGAGCCGCGCGCCGACCATCCGCCGTCGCCCGCCGGGCGAACCGCAGGCGCTGCCGGCCACGCTGTCGCCGGTGCTGCGCCGGGTTTATGCAGCGCGCGGGCTGCGCGATCCGGCGCAGCTGGCGCTGGAGCTCAAGCACCTGCTGCCGCCGGATCGCCTGCTCGGCATCGAGGCGGCTGCGGCCCTGCTGGCTGATGCCATCGCTGCGCGGAAGCGCATCGTCATTGCCGGCGACTACGACGCCGACGGCGCCACCGCCTGCGCGGTCGCGGTGCTCGGGCTGCAGGCGCTCGGTGCGACCGGGGTCGGCCACGTCGTGCCGAACCGTTTCACGATGGGCTACGGCCTGTCGCCGCCGTTGGTCGATCTGGCGCGCGAAGCCGGCGCCGAACTGCTGGTGACGGTCGACAACGGCATTGCCAGCCTGGCCGGCATCGCGCACGCCCACGCGCTGGGTCTGCCGGTGATCGTCACCGATCACCATCTGGCCGGCCCCGCGCTGCCTGCGGCGGCGGTGATCGTCAATCCCAACCAGCCGGGCTGTCCGTTCCCGTCGAAGCATCTGGCCGGTGTCGGCGTGATGTTCTACGTGCTGCTGGCGCTGCGCGCGCGGCTGCGCGCCGAGGGTGCGTTCGGCGGCGGCAACGGCCCGAACCTCGCCGAGCTGCTGGATCTGGTGGCGCTCGGCACGGTCGCTGATGTCGTCAAGCTTGACTACAACAACCGGGTGCTGGTGCAGGCGGGCCTGCAGCGCATCCGTGCAGGCCGCGCACGGCCTGGCCTGATGGCGCTGCTCGAAGCGGCCGGCCGGACGCCGGAGCGGATCAGCGCCGCCGATCTCGGTTTCGTGCTGGGCCCGCGGCTGAACGCGGCTGGCCGGCTCGACGACATGCGGCGCGGCATCGAATGCCTGCTGGCGCCGGATCGCGAGTCGGCGCTGCCGATCGCCCAGGAACTGGACCGGCTGAACCGCGAACGACGCGGCATCGAGGCGCAGATGCGCGACGACGCGCTGGCGCTGGTCGCCGACAGCGAGGACGTCGGTGTCGTCGTCCACGAGCCGGACTGGCATGAAGGCGTCGTCGGTCTGGTGGCTTCGCGGGTCAAGGATGCGCTGCACCGGCCGGTGATCGCCTTCGCGCGCGCCCAGGAGCACGGCATGCTGAAAGGCTCCGGCCGCTCGATCGCCGGCCTGCACCTTCGCGACGCGCTGGCGGCGATCGACGCTCGCCATCCGGGCCTGATCACCCGCTTCGGCGGTCACGCGATGGCGGCCGGCCTGAGCCTTCCCGAAGCAGGGCTGGCCGCGTTCCGCACGGTATTCGATGCGCAATGCCGCTCGATGCTCGATGCCGAGGCGCTGGCGCAGGTGATCGACACCGATGGCGAACTGCGCGGGCCGGAGTTCGCCATCGACACCGCCTTCGAGATCGAAGCGGCCGGGCCCTGGGGACAGGGCTTTCCGGAGCCGCGCTTCGACGGCGAGTTCGAGGTGCTGGACCTGCGCCCGGTCGGCAAGGACGGCAACCACGTCCGCTATCGCCTGAAAGGCCCGGCGGGGGCCATCAACGCGGTGCACTTCAACGGTGCCGAAACGGCGGTCGACGAGGGCCGGGTGCGGGTGGTCTACCAGCTGGCGGTCAACCGCTGGCAGGACCGCGAGACGCTGGAACTGCGCATCGACTGCCTCGAACGCGCCTGAGCCCGGCAACCGGTGCCGCGGCCGGATTGGCTCAGGCCTTGAACGGCACCGGCGAAGGCCGGGCGATCACCGTCCCCTGCAGGTAGTCGGCGCCGAGGCGACGCCAGACGGCTGCCTGCGCCTCGCTGCCGATCTCGGCGACCAGGGTGCGCGCGCCATTCAGTTTGGCCAGCCGGATCGCAGTCTCGGCCAGCGTCTGCTCGACCTGGTCGTCGACGATCCGGGCATACGCGCCGGCATCGAGCCGGAGGACCGAAATCGGCAGCTTGCGCAGCAGGTCGATGTAGTCGATCTGCCGGCCATCGCGATGGTCGATCGCCGTGCGGCAGCCGAGCGTGCGCAGCGATTCCAGGCAGCGCGCCGTCTGCTGCGGGAAGCCGGTCAGCAGTTCGTCGCGCAGCAGGAAGCACAGCTTGCCGACCGGCACGCGCGGGTGGTGGTTGATCTGCTCGGCAATGAAGTCGATCAGGGCGGCGTCGCCGAGCGAATCGGCCGACAGCGGCACCGTGCAGAACGCCAGCCGGACGCCGAGATCCGGCTGGGCGGCCAGCTTGTCGAACAGGCTGCGGATCACCCACTGGTCCAGCGGCGCGCCCAGCAGATGTCGTTCCGCCACCGGCAGGAAAGCCGGCAGCGGCGCCCAGAAGCCTTCCTCGTCCTCCAGCGACAGCAGCACGTCGTACACGTCGCCGTCATTGGCGTGATGGCGCGCCGGCTGCACCGACTGGGTGGTCAGATGGAACAGGCGGTGCTCCAGGCCGCGCTCGATGCGCCGCACCCACAACAGTTCCTCGTCGACGCCGGCCGCGGTCTCCAGCTCGGCGCTGTGCAGCAGCACGCCGAGGCTGCCGTGGGCGCGGTCGCAGGCCAGGCCCGCGCGACGCATCACTTCGGCAGGGGTATCGATGCCGGCGCCGATCAGGCACAGCCCGATGGCCGGCTGCGGATCGATCCAGTGGTCGCCAACCAGCAGGCGCTGACCGGCGATCTGCTGGCGCAAGGCTTCGGCCTGGCGCAGGGCCTGCTCGGCGGTATCGGCAGGGAGCAGTACGCCGAAGCGGTCCGGCGCCAGCCGGAACACATGCTCGGTGCCGCCCTGCAGCGCCGCCAGCCGCTCACCGCAGCGCGCGGCGACGGCATCGGCGTCACTATGGCTTCGGCTTTCGCGAACCCGGCGCAGCTCCGGAAAATCCAGCTTGGCCAGTGCCCAGTGGCCCTGCGTGGCGTGCTCGCGGGCCTCGCGATGCAGCTCCCGCACACGCCGCTCGCAGGCCTTGCGGCCGCCGAGCCCGGTCACCGGATCGACGAATTCGGTGCCGACGGTCGCCGCCGGCGTGCCGCTGCCGGATGGTTCAGCGCCGGCGTTTGCGGCCTCGCGGAGCACGATCACGGCACCGTTGAGGCGATCGAAGCGGCTGCGCAGCGCCACGGCGCGAACGCCGACCGCGCGGCCCGTCGCGCCGCCGGCCGACAGCAGCACGACCACCGGATGGTCGATCCGCT
>CAYPJK010000209.1:0-5928 GCA_964411025.1 uncultured Nevskia sp. | reverse complement strand
CGCCGTTCCCGCTCGGCGACGAAGGCAGCCATGCCTGGTTCCAGGCCGCTGCCCGCGCCTTCCAGCTGGACCCGCAGACCGTCGACGCCGCGCTGGCGCCGGCCCGCAGTCGCGCCCGGCAGGCGCTGGCCCGGCTGCGTCCGCAGCTCGAAGGCAAGCGCCTGTTCTTCTTCCCGGATTCGCAGCTCGAAATCCCGATCGCCCGCTTCCTGCATCGCGAACTGGGCGTGGCGCTGGTGGAGGTCGGCACGCCATTCCTGCACCGCAGCCATCTGGCCCAGGAACTGGCCTGGCTGCCGGCCGGAACCGTGCTCAGCGAAGGTCAGGATGTCGAAAAGCAGCTTGATCGCTGCCGCGCCGCCACGCCGGATCTGGTGGTCTGCGGCCTCGGCCTGGCCAATCCGCTCGAAGCCGAGGGCATGACCACCAAGTGGGCGATCGAACTGGTGTTCACGCCGATCCAGGGCTTCGACCAGGCTGCCGACCTGGCGGGCCTGTTCGCGCGGCCGCTGCATCGCCGCGCCCTGCTCGCCGCCTGAATCCGTGCCATGCAACTGACGGTCTGGACATACGAAGGCCCGCCGCACGTTGGCGCAATGCGCATCGCCACGGCGATGACCGACGTTCACTACGTGCTCCACGCGCCGCAGGGCGATACCTACGCCGATCTGCTGTTCACGATGATCGAACGCCGCGGCAAGCGTCCGCCGGTCACCTACACCACCTTCCAGGCGCGCGACCTCGGCGGTGACACCGCGCAGATGTTTCAGGACGCCGTACGGGTATCGTTCGAACGCTTCAAGCCGGCGGCGATGCTGGTCGGCGCGTCCTGCACGGCCGAACTGATCCAGGACGACCCCGGCGGCCTTGCCGCAGCGCTGGAACTGCCGATTCCGGTGGTGACGCTGGAACTGCCGTCGTACCAGAAGAAGGAAAACTGGGGCGCGGCGGAAACCTTCTACCAGCTGGTCCGCGCCATCTGCAGCCCGCTGATGCCGCCGCCCGGCAGCCGCCGCGAGGACCGTGCGCCGAACCGCCCGGCACGCTGCAACCTGCTCGGCCCGACCGCACTCGGCTTTCGCCATCGCGACGACGTCCGCGAGATTCGCGGGCTGCTCGGCAAGCTCGGCGTGATCGTCAACGTGGTGGCACCGCTCGACGCCTCGGTCGACGACCTGCGACGCCTGCCGGAAGCCGACTTCAACGTCGTGCTGTATCCGGAAATCGCCAATCCGGCTGCCAGCTGGCTGCTGCGCAGCTTTGCCCAGCCGATGGTCAAGACGGTGCCGATCGGCGTCGGCGCGACCTGCGAATTCATCCGCGAAGTCGCCGCGCTGGCCGGGGTCGATCCGACTGCGGCGCTGGACGAAGCCACCTCGCGTGCGCCGTGGTACGCGAAATCGGTGGACTCCACCTACCTCACCGGCAAACGGGTCTTCGTGTTTGGCGACGGCAGCCATGCGCTGGCCGCCGCCCGGATCGCCAGCCGCGAACTCGGCTTCCAGATCGTCGGTCTGGGCACCTACAGCCGGGAAATGGCGCGCGAGATCCGCGAGGCCGCCAAGGGCTACGGCGTCGAAGCGGTGATCAGCGACGACTACCTGGAAGTCGAAGCGAAAATCGCCGAGCTGCAGCCGGAACTGGTGCTGGGCACGCAGATGGAACGCCACATCGCCAAGCGGCTCGGACTGCCCTGCGCAGTGATCTCGGCCCCCGTGCACGTGCAGGACTATCCGGCGCGCTACAGCCCGCAGATGGGCTTCGAAGGCGCCAACGTCATTTTCGACACCTGGGTCCATCCGCTGATGATGGGGCTGGAGGAACATCTGCTCGGCATGTTCCGCGAGGACTTCGAATTCCATGCCGAAGCCACGCCCTCGCATCTGGGCGGGCCCGCCACGGAACGGCGCAACGACGCGCCAGCAGACGCCAATGCCGCCGTCACCGCTGCACGCGACAACGACGTCGCCGTGATCAATGGCAGCGCCGACGCCCGGGCCGCAGCCGACGCGGCCTGGGATGGCGTCCCGGTGTGGTCGACCGACGGCGAGAAGGAACTCGGAAAGATCCCGTTCTTCGTGCGCGGCAAGGCGCGGCGCAACACCGAGACCTGGGCGCGCGAACGCGGCGTCCGGGTGATCACCGTCGAGGCGCTCTACGATGCCAAAGCCCATTTCAGCCGCTGATCCGGTGATGCAGCCGACGCCGGTGCGCGTCGTCATCGTCACCATGGACAACCATCTGGCCAGCGCCACGCAGCGTGCGGCCGTGCGCCTTGCGCGCGAGGTGCCGGGCCTCGTGTTAAGCATGCACACCGCCGCCGAATGGGCGAACGATGCCGCCACGCTGCAGCGCTGTCACGACGACATCGCGCGCGGCGACCTGATCATCAACACCATGCTGTTCGTCGAAGAGCACTTCAACGCGGTGCTGCCCGCGCTGCAGGCAAGGCGCGAGCATTGCGACGCGATGATCGGCTGCATGTCGGCCACCGAGATCGCCAAGCTGACCCGCATCGGCCGGTTCAACATGGACGGCAAGCAGGAAGCGAGCGGCGCGATGGCGCTGCTCAAGCGGCTGAAGCCGAAGGCCAAGGAAGGCGGCACCGCGAAGACCACCGCCGGCGCCGAGCAGATGAAGATGCTGCGCCGCCTGCCGAAGCTGCTGCGCTTCATTCCCGGCACGGCGCAGGACGTGCGCGCCTACTTCCTGACCCTGCAGTACTGGCTGGCGGGCTCGGAAGACAACATCGTCAACATGGTCCGCTTTCTGGTCGACCGTTACGCCGATGGCCCGCGTCGTCATCTGCGCGGCACGCTGAAATCCGAGCTGCCGGCAGAGTATCCGGACGTCGGCGTTTACCACCCGCGCCTGAAGGGCCGCATCGCCGAGACCGCCGATGCGCTGCCCAGGAAGGGCAAGCGCGGCACGGTCGGCGTGCTGGTGCTGCGCTCGTACCCGCTGGCCGGCAATGCCGCCCACTACGACGGCGTCATCGATGCGCTCGAAGCACGCGGCCTGAACGTCGTGCCGGTGTTTGCGTCCGGGCTGGATTCGCGACCGGCGATCGAGCAGTTCTTCATCAAGGACGGCCACACGACGGTTGATGCCGTGGTGTCGCTGACCGGCTTCAGCCTCGTCGGCGGCCCGGCCTATAACGACGCCCGCGCCGCCGAGGCCATCCTCGCCCGGCTCGACGTGCCCTACCTTGCGGCTCACCCGCTGGAATTCCAGACACTCGAGCAATGGGGTGCCGGCGAACGCGGCCTGATGCCGGTGGAGTCGACGATCATGGTCGCGATTCCCGAGCTGGACGGCGCCACCGGCATGACCACCTTCGGCGGCCGTTCGGATTCCGCCGGCGCGAAATGCACCGGCTGTCAGCGCGGCTGCGTGTTCCCGCCATCGACCTCTGCCCGTGACATGCAGACCTGCATCGAACGCGCCGAGTCGCTGGCCGCGCGGGTCGACAAGCTGGTGACGATGAAGCGGGCCGAACGCGCCGAACGCAAGGTTGCCGTGGTGCTGTTCAACTTCCCCCCGAACGCCGGCAACATCGGTACCGCCGCCCACCTGTCGGTATTCGAATCGCTGCATCACCTGCTGAAGGCGATGAAGACGCAGGGTTACCGGGTCGACGTGCCGGTCACCGTCGACGACCTGCGCGAGCGGATCATCCACGGCAACGCGGCGCGCTTCGGCGCTGACGCCAACGTCATGGCCCGCATTGCAGCCGATGACCATGTGCGCCGCGAGCCGTGGCTGAAGGAAATCGAGTCGCAGTGGGGCCCTGCCCCGGGCCGTCAGAACAGCGACGGCGCCAGCATCCAGATCCTCGGCGAGTGCTTCGGCAACGTCGCCATCGCGGTGCAGCCCGGCCCCGGCTACGAAGGCGATCCGATGCGCCTGCTGTTCGAAAAGGGCTTCGCGCCGACCCACGCGTTCTCCGCGTTCTACCGCTGGATCCGGGAAGATTTCGGCGCCCATGCAGTGCTCCACTTCGGCACGCACGGCGCGCTGGAATTCATGCCCGGCAAGCAGAGCGGCCTGTCCGGCGATTGCTGGCCGGAACGCCTGATCGGCGCGCTGCCCAACCTGTATCTGTACGCCGCGAACAACCCCAGCGAGGGCGCGATCGCCAAGCGCCGCTCGCAGGCGACGCTGATTTCGTACCTGACGCCACCAGTGGCGCACGCCGGCCTCTACCGCGGACTCGTGGAGCTGAAATCGTCGATCGACCGCTGGCGCGGGCTGACGCCCGACGAGGTCCATGCCCGGGCACCGCTCGCCGCGCTGGTGCAGTCACAGGCGGCGCTGCTGGATCTGGCCGCCGCCGAGCCGCAATGGACCGATGCCGACGCCGATACGCGGATCGCGCAACTCGGCAGTCAGGTCCTGGAACTGGAATACACGCTGATTCCCCACGGCCTGCATGTGGTCGGTGCACTGCCTTCCGACGCCGAGCGCACCGACCTGCTGCTGTCGGTCGCCGATGCCGCGCACGGGCTGCGGCCGGCACGCGCCGGCATCGAGGCGCTGGTTGCCGGGCTGCCGCTCGAACGGGCGCTGGCCGAGGGGCAACTCACCGATACGCCGAAGCATCGCGATGCCCTGCAGCAGCTGGCGACGATCAATCGCCAACTCGGCGAAGAGCATGAGATCGAGGGCATCCTGAAGGCGCTGGATGGCCGTTTCATTCGGCCCGCACCGGGTGGCGACCTGCTGCGCACGCCGGACATCCTGCCGACTGGCCGCAACCTGCACGGCTTCGATCCGTTCCGGATTCCGAGCGCTTTCGCCGTTGCCGATGGCGCCCGGCAGGCGCAGCGGCTGCTGCTCCGCCATCTCGATGACGGGCATGCGCTGCCGGAAACCGTGGCGCTGGTGCTCTGGGGCACCGACAACCTGAAATCCGAAGGCGCCCCGATCGCCCAGGCGCTGGCGCTGATGGGCGTGGCCCCCCGCTTCGACGCCTACGGCCGGCTGGCCGGTGCAACGCTGATTCCGCAGGCCGAACTCGGCCGGCCGCGGATCGACGTGGTCATCACGCTATCCGGCATCTTCCGCGACCTGCTGCCGCTGCAGATCAAGCTGCTGGCGGAAGCGGCCTTCCTGGCCGCCAGCGCCGAGGAGCCGCTGGAACTGAACTACGTCCGCAAGCACGCGCTGGCCTATCAGGCGGTGCACGGCTGCGATCTGGAAACGGCGAGCCTGCGCGTCTACGGCAATGCCGACGGCGCCTACGGCGCCAACGTCAACAACCTGATCGAATCGAGCCGCTGGGACCAGGAAGACGAGCTGGCCGAAACCTACAGCCGCCGCAAGAGCTTCGCCTTCGGCCGCCATGGCACGCCCAGCGCCCAGCCAGCGCTGATGCAGAGCATTCTCAAGAACGTCGATCTCGCCTACCAGAACCTCGATTCGGTCGAACTCGGCGTCACCACCATCGACACCTACTTCGACACGCTGGGCGGCATCAGCCGCGCCGTGCAGCGCGCAAAGGGCGGCGCGGCAGCACCGGTCTACATCGGCGACCAGACCACCGGCGCGGGCACGGTGCGCACGCTTTCCGAGCAGGTGTCGCTGGAAACCCGCACGCGGATGCTGAATCCCAAGTGGTACGAGGGAATGCTCCAGCACGGCTATGAGGGCGTGCGCCAGATCGAGAGCCACATCACCAACACGTTCGCGTGGTCGGCAACCACCGGACAGGTCCAGCCCTGGGTCTACCAGCAGCTGGCCGAAACCTTCGTGCTGGACCCGGCGATGCGCGAGCGCCTCGCCACGCTCAATCCGACGGCCTCCGCGAAAGTCGCGAGCCGCCTGCTGGAAGCCACCGAGCGCAGCTACTGGTGCCCGGACGACAAGACACTCGAAGCGCTCAAGTCCGCCGGCCTCGAACTCGAGGACCGGCTCGAAGGCGTTCAC
>CAYPJK010000208.1:0-5962 GCA_964411025.1 uncultured Nevskia sp. | reverse complement strand
CCGATCAGGCGCGACACCGTGTGCCGCTCCATGTACTCGGACATGTCGAAGCGGATCAGTTCGATGCCGAGTTGGCTGGCCAGCTGGCGCGTGACCTCGGTCTTGCCGACACCGGTCGGGCCGGCGAGCAGGAAGTTGCCGATCGGCTTGTCCGGATTGCCGAGGCCGGAGCGCGACAGCTTGATGCACGAGGCCAGGGTCTCGACCGCGTTGTCCTGACCGAAGATCACGAGCTTCAGATCGCGTTCGAGCGTGGCGAGGCGGTCCTTGTCGTTACTCGACACCGACTTCGGCGGGATGCGCGCGATCTTGGCGACGGTTTCCTCGATGTCGCGAACCTGGACGGTCTTGCGGCGCTTGGCTTCCGGCAGCAGGCGCAGGCGCGCGGCAGCCTCGTCGATCACGTCGATCGCTTTATCCGGCAGGTGCCGGTCGGTGATGTGCTTGGCTGCCAGTTCCACCGCGCTCTTGATCGCGCCGCTGGTGAAGTGCACCTGGTGGTGCTCTTCGAAACGCGCCCGCAGGCCTTCGAGAATCTGGATGGTTTCCGGCACGCTCGGTTCCGGCACGTCGACCTTCTGGAAGCGCCGAGACAGCGCGCGGTCCTTCTCGAAGATGCCGCGGTATTCCTGGTAAGTGGTCGAGCCGATGCAGCGCAGCTCACCATTGGCCAGCATCGGCTTCAGCAGGTTCGAGGCATCCATCACGCCGCCGGAGGCCGCACCGGCCCCGATGATCATGTGAATCTCGTCAATGAACAGGATCGCGCCCGGCGTGCGCGCCAGTTCCTGGATCACGCTCTTGAAGCGCT
Source organism: uncultured Nevskia sp. (assembly GCA_964411025.1). GTDB lineage: Bacteria > Pseudomonadota > Gammaproteobacteria > Nevskiales > Nevskiaceae > Nevskia. The sequence goes on along the minus strand of CAYPJK010000208.1, from coordinate 5,151 downwards.
TTTCAAAGTCGCCGCGGTACTTGGTACCGGCGATCAGGGAGCCGAGATCGAGGCTGAACACGATGCCGTCCTTCAGCAGTTCCGGCACCTTGCCTTCGGTGATCAGCCAGGCGAGGCCTTCGGCGATCGCGGTCTTGCCGACGCCGGCTTCGCCGACCAGCAGCGGGTTGTTCTTGCGCCGACGGCAGAGCGTCTGCATCACGCGCTCCATCTCATGCGCGCGGCCAATCAGCGGATCGATTTGACCTTTCTGCGCGCGCTGGTTCAGGTTGACCGCGAACTGCTCGAGCGCCGACTTGCCCGCGCCCTTGCCGGTGTCGTCCTTGTCATCGGCCTCGTTCTGCTGTTCCTGCGGCGCAGCGGGCTGGTTGTTCTTGGCGATGCCGTGACTGATGTAGTTGACGACATCCAGACGCGTCACGCCCTGCTCGTTGAGCAGGAACACCGCATGGGTGTCCTTCTCGGCGAACAGCGCGACCAGCACGTTCAGGGTCGACACGCGCTTCTTGCCCGAAGCCTGGACGTGGTAGATGGCCCGCTGCAGCACGCGCTGGAACGACAGCGTCGGCTGCACTTCCTGGTTGCCGCCGGCGTCCTTGTTCGAGTGGATGTTCTGGGCGATGTACTCGCGCAGGCCGCCCTCGAGCTTGTCGAGGTCGCCGCCGCTGGCGGTCAGCACTTCGCTGACATTGGAGTCGGACAACAGGGCCAGCAGCAGGTGTTCGACGGTCAACAATTCATGGCCGTCACTGCGGGCTGCGAGGAACGCTGCATCTAGGGCTTTCTGCAATTCGTCGCTGAGCATGGTCACTTCCTGAAAAGGGCTGAACGGTACTCTGGGGCCGGACTCAAGGCTTTACCAGACCATCATGCATCGTCTCTGCACGAATTTGGAACACGCAAAACCCGCACCACGATCCATCGCTGCGGGCGGTCTCCGACGCCTTCGCTGCGGCCGGCGGCGACCCGCGTCGGACGCGGCCGTCAAACGGTATTGCTGGCGGTGGCGAGCGCGCAGGCTGTGCGCCGATCCGGCGCTCCCGGGACGTCGATGTGATGCAAATCAACCACCCCGGTGCTGTCTGATCAGCAGCAAACGACGGAAATCCGTCGCCATGCGGGCGTCAGATTGACGCCAGTCGCTGGCGCCGAAGACGTGGCCCGCAGCACGGCGGCCATCTGACAGGCTGGATGAGGGGAGAGCAGCGTCGTCGACAGGGGCGACGGGACAGCAGCGCGGGTTCGAAGTCCGGCGCTCAGACCTTTTCCATCACCGTCAGCAGCGGGTGGTGGCTCTTGCGCGCGAAGCTGTTGACCTGGGCGACCTTGGTCTCGGCGATCTCTGCCGGAAAGATGCCGGCGGTGCCGCGCCCTGCCTGATGCACCTGCAGCATGATCTGCACGGCCTGCTCGCGGGAATGATGAAAGAACGTCTGCAGCACCTGCACGACGAATTCCATTGGCGTGAAGTCGTCGTTGATCATCACCACCTTGTACAGCGGCGGCTGCTGCAGGCGCGGCTTGGCCTCGTCGACGACGAGTCCGGTGCCGGAATCCGAATCAGGACGTGAGTTTCGATCAGCCATGCGGCGCAGTGTACCGAATTGCGAACAGTGGCCGCTGCCGGTCACAGCCGTCGATCGGCTGCCGACGGAGCCGTCGGGACGGCGCGTTGAACCGGCATCGGACCCGCCGGCCGGATTGCTCCCGCCGGTCACAAAGCCCCGTTATCATGCTGACAATGGCTACATTTTCCCCGTCGAGACTCCAAGCGCTGCCCGGCCGCGTGCCGGCCTTGACTGCCCGTTATGGTCGACGGCTGCCGGAACTGGCCAGCGTGGTGCTGGTCGTGGTGATCGCGAAACTGGCGGCCGAACTGGTCTGGGCGCTGGTCCCGGCGCCGGCCGGCGCAGCCTGGCAACCGCCGCCGGCGCAGGCCGCCGTCACGACAACCCGGCGCGGCGTCGACCTCAACGCGATCGGCAACGCCCATCTGTTCGGCCAGTACACCGCGCCGGCGGCACCCGCGCTCGCCGACCTGGCGTCAGCGCCGGACACCCAGCTCAACCTGACCCTGCTCGGCATCCTGTCGAACGGCCGCAACGACAAGGACAGCCGCTCGCGGGCGCTGATCGCCTCGCAGGGCGGCGACGAACAGCCCTATGCCGTCGGTGATGACGTGTCGCGCGGCGTGCAGCTCACCGCGATCTTCCCGGATCGCGTCATCCTCAATCGCAACGGCAAGCTGGAAACGCTGCGACTGGACAAGGACAGCACCAGCAGCCTGACCGGTGCCCCGATCGACCAGCTGCAATCGGCACCCGAGCAGGACGTCGATGGCAGCGCCGCCGAATCGCTGTCGCAGATCCGCTCGCAGCTGCTGGAAGATCCGTCGAAAGTGGCCGATTACATCCGCGTGCAGCCGGTCAACAGCGGCAACGGGCTGACCGGCTACCGCATCTACCCGGGCCGCGACCGTTCGGTATTCGCAGCCGCCGGCTTGCGTCCGGGCGATGTCGTGACCGCCGTCAACGGCATGGCACTGAACGATCCGGCGCGTTCGCTGCAGATGCTGAACGAGCTGAGCCAGAGCAGCCAGATCAATCTCACGGTCGATCGCGGCGGCCAGCCGCAAAGCTTCAGCATCAACCTCGAATAGCTGTCCCCGACTCCATGGCGCGCCTTGCGGCAGCCGAACCCGAAGCCCGTTCGACCCCGACATGAACTCACGCAAGACTCTGAAACGCGCCGTGCTGAGCAGCGCCATCGCGGCGCTGGTCGCCGCCACCGGCGCGGCCTCGATCGCACAGGCGGCCCGCAGCCGCGGTGCCGAGGTGACGCTGAACCTGAAGGACGCGGAGATCTCCACGCTGATCGCCACCGTCAGCGAAGTGACCGGCAAGAACTTCATCGTCGACCCGCGGGTGCGCGGCAAGGTCACCGTGGTGTCGTCGAGCCCGATGGATGCGGCTGGCGTCTATGAAACCTTCCTCGCCGTGCTGCAGGTGCAGGGCTTCGCGGCGATCCCGGCTGGCGATGCGATCAAGATCGTGCCGGAAACCAACGCCCGCACCGACGGCGGCGGCCTGATCTCCAGCGGTCGCGGCGTACCGCTCGACGAGATCGTCACCCACGTCTATTCGGTGCAGAACGTGTCGGCCTCGCAGCTGGTGGCGATCCTGAGGCCGCTGATTTCCCAGAGCGGCCACTTCGCGGCCTACGCCGGCAACAACTCGCTGATCATTTCCGACCGCGCGGCCAACGTCACCCGTATCGAACGCCTGATCGCCCAGATTGACCAGAGCGGTGACCGCGAGATCGACGTCATCAAGCTCGAGAACGCGGCCGCCGGCGATGTCGTGCGCATCCTCACCACGCTGGCCCAGGCCGCCAAGCAGGCCGATCCGACCGCGCAGGCGGGCTCGGTGATCGCCGACGAACGCAGCAACAGCGTGCTGATCAGCGGCGAGAAGAGCGAACGCGGCCGCATGGCCGACATCGTCCGGCGCCTCGACATGCCGGGGCCGAGCGGCGGCGACACCCAGGTGTTCTACCTGAACTACGCCAGCGCCGAAAACCTTGCGCCGATCCTCGAAGGCTACGCCCAGGCCGCTGCAACGGTCGCCCGGACGCCGGCCGCCGCCAGCGCCGCTGGCGGTGCCGCGCCGGCCGCCGCACCATCGTCCGGTGGCAGCGCCAACGGCACCCGGGTGATCGCCGACAAGGACACCAACTCGTTGGTGGTCACCGCCGGCCCGAAGGAAATGCTGGCGATCCGCAACGTCATCAACCAGCTCGACATCCGCCGCCGCCAGGTGCTGGTCGAGGCGATCATCGCCGAGGTCAGCCAGACCAAGGCGAGCGAACTGGGTCTCGACTACGCCGCCTACAACCCGAAGGTCGGCGCGATCACCGGCATCCTCAACCAGTCGACGCAGGGCGCGCTATCGACGCTGGCCAGTGCGGGTGCCAGCGCCGCGACGAGCGCCGCCACCGGCGGCAGCAGCACCATCCTGTCAGCCGCCGCTTCGCTGATCGGCTCGGGTGCCACGGCCGGCGGCGGCGGCTTCACCAAGGGCGGGTCGTTCTTCGGCGTGCTGCTGCGGGCGCTGGCCTCGGATGGCGACACCAACATCCTGTCGACGCCGCAGCTGACCACGCTCGACAACGAGGAAGCCAAGCTCAGCGTCGGCCAGGAAGTGCCGTTCCTGACCGGCAGCTTCTCGAACACCGGCGGCGGCGCCACCAACGGCGCGGTCAACCCGTTCCAGACCATCGAACGCAAGGAAGTCGGCCTGAAGCTCGGCATCACGCCGACGATCAACGAGAACAGCGGCCTGAAGCTGAAGATCGACCTCGAAAGCTCCGGCATCGCCAGCGGTGGCGCCGGCACTGCCAGCCTGATCACCAACAAGCGCACGGTGACCAATTCGGTGTCGGTGGAAGGCGACCAGATCCTGTTCATCGGCGGCCTGATCGATAACCAGCTGACCGATTCACAGAGCCGCATCCCGCTGCTGTCGAGCATTCCGGTGCTCGGCAACCTGTTCAAGTCGCGCTCGGTCCGCAAGGCGAAGACCAACCTGATGATCTTCATCCATCCGGTGATCCTCGATGACCGCACTGAGGCCGACTATTACACCCGCAAGCGCTATGACGGCGTACGCAACGCCGAGGTTCGCGCCGCCCAGGGCGCGGTGCCGCTGATCGGTGGTGCCCGGCCGGTGCTGCCGCAGTTCGACAGCTACGAGCCTTACGCCAAGCCGGCCGAGACGCCGCCGCTGGAGGTGGTGCCGCCGGCGCCGTCCGCAGCACCGGAAACCGGTACCGCGCCGGCCGCCAGCCCGGCACCGGCTGACGCCGCCGCGCCGAACCCGTAAGCCCGCAGGATCGATGGCCATGGATGCTGTCAGCAACTCCCTGCGCCGACCACCGTTCGCGTTTGCCAAGCGTCACGGGCTGATCGTGTCGACCGATCTCGGCGACACTGTCGAACTGGTCTGCCGGCCCGGCGTCAGCCTTGATGCGGTGCAGGAAGCGCGGCGCTTCGTGCGCCGGCCGGTGAAGCTGAAGGCCGTCAGCCTCGAGGAATTCGACGCGCTGCTGCAGCGCACCTATGAAGGCCAGACCGGCGCCAGTGCCGCATTGGCT
>CAYPJK010000207.1:0-5982 GCA_964411025.1 uncultured Nevskia sp. | reverse complement strand
GGTCGACGTTCCCGACCTGCGCCGGAGACGGCAGGTTGAGCACGCACTCTCCGGTCCGCATCAGGTTCTCGGTGTTCTTTGAGCTGGCGTCGAGGCCGAGGATGCAGCGCCAGCCGAGCCAGAACGCCGACGACATCGGCGCCAGGTTGGAACTGCCGTCCTCGTTGCTGGTGCTGATCAGCACGACCGGCGTGCCCCAGTAGAGGATCGCAGGCTCGACGGAGACGGTTTCGATGCGGGGGGCTGCAGTCATGGGCTCGGCGCTCGCGGTTGTGGAGGTGACGGCAGTCTGCAAATACGCCGGTCCGCGCTCACTCCGGATCTTGCGGCGGTATTCGGCGCCCCGATTCACCTGCGGTCGGCGCGCCACCCCGCTTGACGCGGCCTTGCAACTGCGCGGAGGCTCACATCGCCTGACCCCCTACCAGGCCCGGAGAGCGTCCGATGACCCTGAACCGCAAACCCCATCAGCCGCATCGACTGGCACCGCGCCTTCGTGACCACAACAGGGCTGCCCGGTGGCTCGCCGCGCTGCTGCTGGCCAGTGCCGTACCGTCATTCGCCGACGCGGTGCCCGGCGTGGTGCTGGACGGCTCGTACGCTTTCCTCGGCGGCCCGCAGTTCAGCCTGAACGGCGGCGGCGAGCAGCCAGTCGGACGCCTGGCCCGCGGCCCGGATGGCAGCTTCTACGGCGTGACGGCCGGCTATGGCGCTGGCGATGCGGATTACGGCGAGATCTCGACGCCGCCCACCGTTTTCCGGATCAAGCCGGGGCCCGGTGGCGGCTTCACCACGCTGCACCGCTTTGCCGACACCCAGGCTCAGGGATACCTCTTCGGCCCCAGCGATGGCCTGGTGCGTGGCGCCGATGGCCACTACTACGGCACCACGATCGCCGAGATCTTCCGCATCACCGCCGACGGCGCTTACAGCAGCCTTCACCGCTTCGACCCGGCCGGCAGCGAAGGCTACGGCGGCGCAGCGCTGACCTTGGGGCGCGACGGCCGCCTGTACGGCGTCACCGGCGGCGGCGCCTTCGGCATCTACCCCAACACCCTTGGCGGTGTGATCCGGGTCGAAGCCGACGGCCAGCTGACGATGCTGCACCGCTTCTCCGGCGCGGAAGGCCGGGCTCTGGCGATCGGCAATCTGCTGCAGGCACGCGACGGCAATTTCTATGGCGTCACCTGCTGCGGCGGCGCTGCCGGCGGCGGCAGCCTGTTCCGGATCTCTCCGACCGGGGATTACACAGTGCTCTACGCGTTCCCGGCGGACCAGGGCGGCCCGAAATCGCCGCTGGTGCAGGCTCAGGACGGCGATCTCTACGGCAGCACCCAGGGCTACATCGACAGCGAAGGCGAGGAGCGAGCGGCCGGCACCGTGTTCAGGATCACCACGGCGGGCGAGGTCCATACGCTGCATGCGTTCTCGGTGGCGCGCGGCGAAGACGGCATCTATCCCGGCGGCCTGGTCGCCGGCGCCGATGGCCGCGTCTATGGCGTTGCCCGAGGCGGCGGCCGCGCCAGCGGCGGCGTGGTCTTCAGGGTCGACCGGGACGGCCGCTACGAAGCGCTGTACGCCTTCGACGGCGCCCACGGTGCCGGCCCGGCAGCGCCCTTGCTGGAGGTCGGCGGCAAGCTCTACGGCAGCACGGCCGGCGGCGGGGCCCATGGCGCCGGCACGCTGTTCAAGCTCGATCCCGGCATGGTCACCGTGAAGCTGGCCGCGCTGGCGAGCACCATCCATGCCGCGAGCGACGCCAGGGCCATCCTGGCCTGGACGGCGGCGCGGGCCAGCGCCTGCGTGGCAGGCGGCGACTGGGCCGGCAACCGGCCCGCCAGCGGCGTCGCAGCCGTGCCGACGCCGACCGTCGGCAGCCACGTCTACACCCTGACCTGCACCGGGTTGAACGAATCGACGACAGCCCGCGCAACGGTCCGTGTCGTGCCCTGAGCGGATAAACAGCGGCTGCGGTGTCCGGCCCGCTTGCGCCGTGCGCAACCTGCGCCGGCGCTGCTCGCTGCGACACGCGTTTCCGATCAACCGCTAGCGGCGCTGCCGTCGGCGCTGCGCCAGACGGTCGCGGAACGATTGCGGTGCCGGACGCAGCGGCGCCCGCGCCAAGGTCCAGCCGCCTTGCCACGGCGGCGTCAGCCAGCGCAGCCGGGCCGCTAGCCAGACCAGCAGCCGGTAGCGCGTCGGCTGGCTGTACAACCAGCGCCAGACCTTCCAGGCCAGCGTCTCCGGCCAGCGGCGCAGCGCGCCCTGGCCGCGCAGCGGCTGCTCTGGCGGCGTCGCCGATTGCTCAACGCTGTGGCGGCCGGCTTCGCGCAGCCGCATCAGCAGATCGGGAATCGGGATGCCGACCGGGCAGACCTCGCCGCAGGCGCCGCACAGGCTCGATGCCGTCGGCAGGTCGCGGGTCTCGTGAAGGTTCTGCAGGTGCGGCGAGATGATCGCGCCGATAGGACCCGGATAGGTGGTGCCGTAGCTCAGGCCGCCAATCCGCGTGTAGACAGGGCAATGGTTCATGCAGGCACCGCAACGGATGCATTGCAGCGTGGCCCGGAAGCGCTGCTCGCGATAAGCCTGGGTGCGGCCGTTGTCGAGCAGGATGAGGTGCATCTCGCGCGGGCCGTCCTTCTCGCCCGGCTGGCGCGGGCCGGTCAGCACGTTCAGATAGGTGGTGATCGCCTGCCCGGTCGCCGAGCGCGTCAGCAGCGCGAACAGCGGCGCGACGTGTTCCAGCTTGTCGATCACCTTCTCGATGCCGGTGATCGCGATGTGGACGTCCGGTACCGAGGTGCACAGCCGGCCGTTGCCTTCATTCTCGACCAGCACCAGCGAGCCGGTCTCGGCGACCAGGAAATTCACGCCGGACACGCCGATGCGGGCGTTCGCAAACTTGTCGCGCAGCGCGCGGCGGCCGATGGCGATCAGTTCGTTGACGTCATCGGTGAGCGGCGCGCCGTCGATGTGCTCGTGGAAGATCTCGGCGACGTCGCGCTTGGTCTTGTGGATCGCCGGCATGATGATGTGGCTCGGCCGGTCGTCGTCGAGCTGCAGGATGTACTCGCCCATGTCGGTCTCGACGCAGTCGATGCCCTGCGCGGCCATCGCGTGGTTCAGCTCGATCTCCTCGCTGACCATCGACTTGCCCTTGACCATCAGCGTGGCGCCGTGCCGCTGCGCCAGGTCCAGGAAGATCGCGTTGGCGTCGGCCGCCGTCTCCGCCCAGTGCACCTGCACCCCGAGCGCGGTCAGCCGTTCCTCAAGCTGTACCAGCAGCTCCGGCAGCCGGGCCAGTGCATGCTGGCGCACCGCTTCGCCGACCTTGCGCAGCCGTTCGAAGGCGTCCGGATCCGGGAACTGCCGGGCCCGGCGTTCGATCAGGAAATCCATCGCACCGCTAAAGCTGTCGCGCAGCTTCGGATCGTTCAATGCGGCCTGCGCGTTGGCGTGGAAATCAGCCAGCTTGATCGGCGCTTCAGCGTGCATCGGCGTCTCCGTGCTGCACCAGCAGGATCACCAGTTCACGTGGACCATGAGCGCCGTAGACCAGCATCCGCTGGATGTCCGCCGTCTTCGACGGGCCGGTGATGGTCAGCAGGTTGCTCGGCATCGCCTGCGCCCAGCCGTGGTGGCGCATCGCCGCCAGCAGCGAATCGTGCAGCGCGTCGTCATGCAGCAGCGCGATGTGCAGCGGCAGCACTAGCGACAAGGTCCGCGGTTCTTCGATGCTCGGCTGCAGCAGCAGGCTGCCGCTGGCAGCGATCCCGCCGAGCGTGGTGGTGATGCCGGCGTCGGCGGCAAACAACTCAGGCTTGAGGGCAGCCAGCTCGCGATCGAACCAGCGCAGCTGGGCGGCCGGTACGGTGGTCTGCAAGGTCGCCGCGATCGGGCTGCCGGGCCCGGCGAACAGCTGGCGCACGCCGCGCGCGCGCAGCAGCGCCAGCAGCTGCACCGGCCAGTCGAGCGGCGTGGTCTCGATGACCTCCGCCTGCCAGCTGCGGGCATGACGGATGAAGCGCTGCCGACGGCTTTCGCCGTCCGGCTCGGCGACCAGCGGCGCCAGCGCCGCATCGACCTCCGGCACGCCCGCGCCGGCCGGCTCGCGGCGTGCCTCGTGGAGCCGCGCGAAGATCGCCGACCGGGCGCGCTGCGATGCCGTGACTGGAACGCTCATTGCCCGGCCCTTTCGCTGGCATGGGCGCGGCTGCCGGTGCCGGCGTCCAGCCGTTCGCGGATCAGGCTGGCGATATGCCGGCCGCGCAGCGGCTGGCGGCGCTTCTCCTGCATCAGGTTCAGGCTCAGCAGGCAGCCACAGTCGGCACTGACCATCACATCGCAGCCGGTGGCGCGGATCGCGTCGAGCTTGTCCGAGGTCATCGCCGCCGAGATTTCCGGATGCATCACCGAGAAGGTGCCGCCGAAGCCGCAGCATTCGGACTCATGGGCCTGCACCACCAGCTCCACGCCCGGCAGACGTTGCAGCAGCGCCCGTCCGCAGTCCAGCGTGCCCATCTCGCGGCGCGCGCTGCAGGCGGTGTGCAGCGCCACCCGCAGCGGGCTGCGGAGCGCCTGGTCCCAGTTCAGGGCGGCGACCTTGAGCAGGTAATCGGTGAATTCGATGGTCCGCGCCGCGATTCCTTCGGCCTGGCTCAGACGCACCGGATCGTTGGCGAACAGCTTCGGCCAGTGGTGCTTGAGCATGCCGCCGCAGGAGCCGGACGGCACCACGATCGGCCACGGCTCCGGGAACAGGTCGAGCTGGGCCGCGGCGACCCGTGCCGCTTCCTCCGGGAAGCCGGTGGTGTACGCCGGCTGGCCGCAGCAGGTCTGGCGCAGCGGCACGTGCACGGTGACGCCGCCGCGTTCGAGCACCTCGATGGCATCGATGCCGGCATCCGGCGCGAACATGTCGATCACGCAGGTGGCGAAGAAGTACACATTGGGCGCGCTGCGGTGCGTGGCGGCGCCATTTGCTGCGGGCATCGGCTTCCTCCTGGAACGTTTCCGGCGCGCCACCGGCGCACTCGCGTTGGGATGCCTGGCAGTCTGGTCGCCGGCCCGCTGGCTGTGATATTGGTCCGACCAATTTCGAGGGCGCCCCGATGAACGACAACGATCTGTCCCGAGGCGATGCGATGGCCGAGGCGATCGAGCGCGCCATCGTCGCCCGCGAATTCGAAGGCCGGCTGCCGCCGGAGCGGGTACTGGCGGCGCGTTTCCGGGTTTCGCGCGGCACGGTGCGGGAGGCGATCGGCAAGCTGGTGGCGCGCGGCCTGCTGAGCCGACGGCAAGGCGCCGGCACCTTCATCCTCGACGACACCGATCGGCGCACGGCGGAGATCTGGTCGGACATGGTCGAGCGGCATCCGCGACTGCAGGAAAGCCTGATCGAGTTCCGCACGATGATGGAGTGCCGCAGCGCCGAGCTGGCGGCCAGCCGCCACGATGCCGCCGATCGCCGCCGGCTCCAGCAGGTGGGGCGTGCGGTCGATGCCGCCTACGCCGGCCGCGATCGCCACGCGCAGATCGAGGCTGACGTGGCTCTGCATCGCGCGATCGCCGATGCCACCCACAATCCGGTGTTCTCGTACCTGATGGGTTCCCTGCTCAAGCTGCTGCACGATCACGTGCAGCTCAGCATCGCCGGGCTGGAACCGGACAGCGACGCGGCGCGCCAGTTGCGCGCTCAGCACCAGCGGCTGATCGACGCCATCCTGTCCCGGGATGTCGCCGCAGCGGGTCGCGCCGCCGGACGGCACATGGATTACGTGCGGCTGCAGCTCAATGATCTGCGCGGTTCGGCATAGCGCTTTGCGCTCGTCGAAAAGCGATCAATCTCGGTTCGGAATCTTCTGCCGCAAACGAATCAGGGCGCCGAAGCGCCCTGATGGTCTTGCAACCGTGTGACCCGAGAATCAGTTCTTGGTCTTGTCGACCAGCTTGTTCTTCGAGATCCAGGGCATCATCGAG
>CAYPJK010000206.1:4090-5987 GCA_964411025.1 uncultured Nevskia sp. | reverse complement strand
ATGGTCAGCCGCGGCGAGGCCGGCATCGACTCCTGGCCGCCGGAGAAGACCGGCCCGATCCGCGAGGCCGAAGAGATCGAGGCGGCCCGACTGGTGGGCGTGTCGCAGGTCGAGTTCCTGGGTCCAGGCCGAGCGGCCCTGGCGATACAGGTGCCAGTAGTTCTCGGCGATCGAATCGACGTCCAGCAGGCCTTCGCTGCCGAGCTTTTCGACCATCGCCGGAATCGCCTTGCGCAGCCGCTCGCCATCGACGCCACCATCGATCAGCACATGCGCGACGTGCAGGCCCTTCGGCCCGTATTCGCGCGCCATGCTCTGGCTGATCATCCGCAGGCCGGCCTTGGCGGCGGCGAAGTGGGCGAAGCCCGGCTTACCGCGCAGGCTGCCGGATGCGCCGGTGAAGATCACCGTGCCGCGCCCCAGCGGCAGCAGCCGGCGCGCGGCTTCGCGGCCGACCAGAAAGCCGGCATAGCAGCCGACCCGCCAGAAATCCTCGAACTGCGCGGCGGTCAGACGGGTGAAGTCGATGATCTGATTGTTGCCGGCATTGAACACCACGGCATCGGCGGGAGCCCGGCCTTCGGCGCTGTTCATCGCGCGATCGAAGGCGGCGATCACGGACGCCTCGTCGGTGACATCGGCGACCACTGCTTCTGCCGAGCCGCCGTCAGCGATGATGCTGGCCACCACCTGATCGATCTTGGCGGCGGTCCGCCCGGCCACCAGCACGTGGTGACCACCGGCGGCGAAGCGCCGGCAGACTGCGGCACCGATGCCTTGTCCGGCACCAACGCCGAAGACGATGGCCTGCGGTCGGCTGGCAGTAGCGGCCGGAACGGCGCGATCGTGGGTCATGGCGGCACTCGGTCAGAAGGTGGGCTGCGAGTGTGCGCCATGATCGGCCGGTCGCCGCGATACGGGCGAACCCGCTTTGCACGACACCCCGGGGATCGTTCAGTCTCGTGGTTTCCGTCACCGCGTTGGAGCCTGTCCCGCATGAGCCGCTACCTGAGCTTCGCCTACGGCGTGGTCTGCTACACGATCTTCTTTGCCGTGTTCCTCTATCTGGTCGGTTTCATCAACGACGTGCCCGGCATGAAATCGGTCAGCAGCGGCGAGCCGGGCCCGCTCGGCACGGCGCTGGCCATCGATCTCGGCCTGATCGCCCTGTTCGGCGTCCAGCACAGTGTGATGGCCCGTGCCGGCTTCAAGCGCTGGCTGACCGCGTTCGTGCCGACCCCGGTGGAGCGCAGCACCTACGTGATGGCGACCAACCTGGTGCTGATCGCCACCTACCTGCATTGGCAGCCCGTGGCGGGCCAGCTGTGGAAGGTCGAGCACCCGCAGCTGGCGATGGCGCTGTACGCGATCGGCGGGCTGGGCTGGTTGATCGTGCTGATCTCGACCTTCCTGACCAATCACTTCGATCTGTTCGGCCTGCGCCAGGTGTGGCTGAACCTGGTGCGCCGAAGCTACACGCCGGTGGCGTTCCGCGAGCACTACTTCTACCGCTGGATTCGCCACCCGATGATGACCGGCATCTTCATCGCGTTCTGGGCAACGCCGAACATGACGGCCAGCCACGCGCTGTTCGCGGCCGGCATGACGCTTTACGTGTTCATTGGCGTGCACTTCGAGGAGCGCGGCCTGCGCGAGGAACTGGGCCAGCCGTATCGCGATTACGCTACCCGCACCGGCCGCTTCCTGCCGTTCGCCTGAGCGGTGTGGCTGGCGCGGTGGCGCCTCAGACGCGGCCGTGCTCGCGCAACTTGAGGAACGCCTGCATCAGTTCCGGCTGCAGGGCTTTCAGGGTCCGCCGGGTATCGAGATCGCCGGCATTGCCGAGCAGCTGGTGCAGGGCGCGGAAACAGGCCTGATCGTCAGCGGCGGCCAGGAT
>CAYPJK010000206.1:0-4080 GCA_964411025.1 uncultured Nevskia sp. | reverse complement strand
CAGGCCGGGAAACGGGTCACCGGCAGCGGCACCTCGGCCAACTGGAACTCCGGCCAGCGGCGCAGCAGGGCGGTATCCGGATCATCCGGCGGCAGCGCATCGAGCCACTGCGCGGCGACGTCCGGGAACAGCCAGCACAGCCGCATCCGCAACCGTCGCGCTTCGCCGACCCGGTGCTGCCGGGCCTGGATGTCGGCGAGCCGCGCGATCAGCGCCGGCGAGCGTGTCCAGTCACGGCCGCGGTCGGTGATGCTGTCGGCCGCATCGCGCCAGTGGCCGGCTGCCATCCAGGCATGGCTCGGGTGCTGCCGCAAGTCGCCGGCATCGACGGCGGTTGCCGCTGCGTCGCGTTCCAGCGCCTGCGCCAGCGCCACCCACAGTGGCGCCAGATACGCCCGCGCCGCCGGCCCCAGCAGCCGCTGCGCTACGGGTGTCAGCTGCTGTTCGATCTGCTGCCCTCGGGCAGCGTGGCTCTGTGCAGCCGGCGGATCGAGCGCCTGCAGCAAGGCGTCGAAGGCCGGTGCCTCGCGCGGCGCTTCCCGTTCCAGCTTCTGCAGCAGAGCGCGGGCAGCGGCGCGATCGTGGCGGGCCAGGGCCGCACGCAAACCCTCGATCACGAACAGCGCCGCGTTGTCGTGAAACAGATCGCCCTGCGGGCGGTTCGCTGGCCGCTTCAGCACGCCGCTGCACAGCAGCACCCAGTGCGGGTCGTCGCCGAGCGCAGCGGGCCCGGCGGGTCGCGGCTCGCGGACCAGGCCCTGGGCGCGCGCGTGGCGGATGGCCGCCTCCAGCGCCGGCAGCACGGTGGCGACCGGCACCCGCAGCGCCGCCTGCAGCGAGGTCTGTTCGCCGCGCTGCCAGGCGCTGACGTCGGCGTAATCGAGCCAGCCCTGGCGCAGCAGGAATTCGAACGGATCGAAGGCGCCGTGCTCGAGCAGCAGGCGATCGGTGGCGGCGAACAGCTCGGCGGTGCCGATCGCCGGCCCGGTCATTCGGGCAGCGCGATCCAGCGCAGTGCGGCACCGGCCGGCACCGGATCGGTTCCGGCCTCGACCCACACCAGCACGTCGGCGCGGCCGAGGTTCGACAGCATGTGCGAGTCCTGCCGGGGCAGCGGATTCAGCCGTGCGACGCCCTGCGCGTCGTGGCGCAGGCGCATGCGCACCAGGCGCGCGCGCTCTTCGTCGCGCTCCACCGGATGGTCGAGCACGCCGTGGGTCCAGCCGAGGTCCGGCCGCCTGAGGCCGGCGAGATGGTCGAGCACCAGGCGGACATGCAGCACCATGCTGATCAGTACCGCGCCCGGGTTGCCGGGCAGCGCCATCATCAGCCGCTGCGGACCGTCAGCGTCGTCGCGGACGCCGAAGAACAGCGGTTTGGCCGGCTTCTGCGCGACCTTCCAGAACACCCGGCGCACGCCCAGCGCCTCGGCGGTGGCCGGCAGGAAATCCTTGTCGCCGACCGACGCGCCGCCGGCCGTGATCACCAGATCGGCTTCGGCCAGCGCGGCCGCCAGCGCGCTGCGTACCTGCTCGGGGTCGTCGCCGAGATGCACCGGCGGCGGCGCTTCGACCCCGTGCTGGCGCAGCAGCGCAGTGATCAGCGGACCGTTGGAATCGTGGATCTCGCCGGGCTTCAGCGGTGTGCCGGCGGGGCGGACCTCGTCGCCGGTGACGAACACCCGCACCCTGGGCCGGCGGCGCACGCGGACGCGGTCGACTTCGGCGTTGACCAGCGAGGCGAGCAGGCCGGGGCCGATGCGCTGGCCAGCCTCGGCCAGCACGGTGCCCTTGGTCAGTTCCTCGGCCTGCCGACGGATGTTGCGGCCGCTCGGAAATGGCCGGGTGAAGACCAGTACGTCGCCGTCGCGCTGCGCCCGTTCCTGGGCCTGCATCGCATCGGCACCGGTCGGCAGCATGGCGCCGGTGAAGATCCGCGCTGCGGTGCCCGGCTTCAGTGCCGGACGGCTGGCGTGACCGCTGGCGGCGATGGTCAGGACGATCGGCAGGCGCACCGGCGCCTGATCGCTGGCGGCGGCGAGGTCGGCGCTGGCGAAGCAGTAGCCATCCAGGGCGCTCTGGTCGAAGCGCGGCAGGTCGGTCTGCGCCAGTGCCGGCTCGGCCAGCACATCGCCGCCGGCTTCGAGCGTCGGCCGTTCGATCACCGGCAGCGGGCGAACCGTGGTGGCGTACAGGGCGAGGGCGTCTTCCAGTGCGGTCATCGCCATGCGCAGGTCACTCGGTGATGGTCAGCAGATCGCTCAGCCGCAGTTCGGCGTCCTGCCATTCTTCCGGCGTGTTGATGCTCCAGGCCCAGCGCGGCCAGTCGGCAAAGCGGACGCTGACCATCGAATGGCGCGCCTGCCACGCGCGCGGCGTGCTGCCGCCGTCGTCGAGGTAGCGCGCCAGATCGTCGCGCAAGCCGCGTTCGATCAGGCAGCACAGCGGCTGTGGACCGTGGCCGTCGTCGACGCAGGCGATCGCCGCGCCGGCACGCCGGCGCGCTTCATCGAGGCGCACCACGAGATCATCCGGCAGCAGCGGCGCGTCGCCGGGAACGATCAGCACGTGGTCGCTGCCGGCGGCTTCGAGACCGGCGGCGACGCCGGCCAGCGGCCCGCAGCCGGTGTGGCGGCCGTCGTCGACGACAGCCAGTCCGTAGGCCGCGTACTGCGCGGCATTGCGATTGGCGCTGACCACGAGGTCGGCCACCTGCGGTGCCAGGCGGAGTAGCACCCGTTCGAACAGCAGCTGGCCGGCGAGCGGCTGCAGTGGCTTGTCGACACCGCCCAATCGCTGCCCGGCGCCGCCGCAGAGGATGACCGCGTCGACGCGGCTCATCGCGCCGGGCTGGCCGGCGTCAGCACCGTCGGCGTCGCCACCGGATCGACCTGCGGGAAGTCCAGCGTGTAATGCAGGCCACGGCTTTCGCGGCGGGCGAGTGCCGAGTCGACGATCAGCTCGGCAACGGTGACCAGATTGCGCAGCTCGATCAGGTGATGGCTGACCCGGTAGTGCAGGTAGAACTCGATGATCTCGCGCTTCAGCAGCGCCACGCGGTGCCGGGCGCGCAGCAGGCGCTTGGAGGTGCGGACGATGCCGACGTAGTCCCACATGAAGGTGCGCAGTTCCAGCCAGTTGTGGCTGACCACGACATCTTCATCGGAATCCGAGACCCGCGATTCGTCCCAGGGTTTGAGCGGCGGTGGCGCCGGCATGGCCGGCAGCTCGCGGATCAGATCGTCGGCAGCGGCATCGGCGAACACCAGGCATTCGAGCAGCGAATTGGAGGCCAGGCGATTGGCGCCATGCAGGCCGGTGCTGGCGCATTCGCCAGCCGCGTACAGGCCGGCGATGTCGGTGCGGGCATGGAGATCGGTGACCACGCCACCGCAGGTGAAATGTGCCGACGGCACCACCGGAATCGGCTGCCGGGTGATGTCCAGCCCCAGTGACAGGCAATGGGCGTGGATCGACGGAAAATGTTCGCGGACGAAATCGGCCGGCTTGTGGCTGATGTCGAGCCAGACATGCTTGACGCCGAGGCGCTTCATCTCGTGGTCGATGGCGCGGGCGACGATGTCACGCGGTGCCAACTCGCCACGGGCGTCGAAACGCGGCATGAAGCGCTCGCCGACCGAGCCGTCGGGATTCGGCACGTGCAGGGTCGCGCCTTCGCCCCTGAGCGCCTCGGAAATCAGGAACGAGCGCGAATCGCCGTGGTACAGCGTGGTCGGATGGAACTGCATGAATTCCATGTTGGCGACCCGGCAGCCGGCCCGCCAGGCCATCGCGATGCCATCACCCGAGGCCCCGAACGGATTCGACGAATACAGATAGACCTGGTTGGCACCGCCGGTGGCCAGGATCACCGCCTTGGCCGCGACGGCCTGGATGCCCTTGCTGCGGCGGTCGTACAGGTACGCGCCCTGCACGCGGCGGGCGGCCTTGTCGACGATCAGGTCGACGGCCACCGTGCGTTCGCGCACTTCGATCAGCGGATGCGCTTCGGCCAGCGCGGCGAGGGTGGTTTCCACCGCCCGGCCCGTGGCATCGGCCGCGTGCACCACGCGGCGGTGAC
>CAYPJK010000205.1:0-6021 GCA_964411025.1 uncultured Nevskia sp. | reverse complement strand
TATCGGCGGGCGTGGTCTGGTAGTGCCAGACGTATTCGCCGGTGTCGGGGCGCAGGGCGACGATCGAGGAGACGAACAGGTTGTCGCCGCCACCCGGACTGCGGGTTGCGCGGTTCCACAGCGAGGCATTGCCGGTGCCGATGTACAGCAGGTCGAGCGCCGGGTCGTAGGCCATCGAATCCCAGGCCGTGCCACCGCCGCCGCCGCCGTCTTTCCACCAGCGATCGCCTTTCCAGGTCGGCAGGGCAATTTCCATCGCCTTGTTCTCGGGCGGCTTGCCGGGGTCGCCGGGGACCGTGAAGAAGCGCCAGACCTGCTTGCCGGTCGCCGCGTCATAGGCGGTGACATAGCCGCGCACGCCGAACTCCGCGCCGCCGTTGCCGATGACCACCTTGTCCTTGATCACCCGCGGCGCGCCGGTGACGGTATAGCTGCGCTGGTGATCGAGCACCGTGTCCACTTCCCAGACCGGCTGGCCGCTGCGCGCATCGAGCGCGATCAGGCGGCCGTCGTAGGCGCCGACGTAAACCCGGCCCTTCCACACCGCCACGCCGCGGTTGGCGACGTCGCAGCAGCCCTGGCGATCGGTATCGCGCGGCACTTTCGGGTCGAACTTCCAGAGTTCCTTGCCGCTGACCGGATCGAGCGCGCTGACGATCGAGTAGGCTCCGGTCACGTACATCACGCCATCGACGACGATCGGCGTGGCTTCGGTCGCCCGATCGACGTCGAGCTTGTAGGTCCAGGCCAGACCGAGCTTGCCGACGGTTTGCGCATCGATGTTCTTGAGCGGGCTGAAGCGCTGCTCGCCGTAGGTGCGGCCATGGCTCATCCAGGAACCCGGCTCCTGATCGGCCGCCGCGATCCGTGTGCCGTCGACGCGGGCGGTGCCCGTCGCCGCAGGCGACGCCCGCTGCGCGTCGCAGGCGCCGAGCAGGCTGCAAAACAGCAAGGAAAGATATCGAATGCTGGCTTTCATGAAATTCGGACGAGGAAAAACCCGCCCACTGACAGCGGGCAGGAAAGGAACTTGAGGAGAATGCCGGCAACTCCGAAACCGGAGCTGCAGGCATCACTGGCGGTTATCAGGCCAGGAGACCGTCGACCTTGACGAAATCGGCCTTGTCGCGAACCGCGCAATCGGCGCAGGCCCAATCCTCGGGAACCTCGCTCCAGAGCGTGCCGGGCTTGAAGCCTTCGTGCTCGTCACCCTTTTGCTCGTCGTACTCGTAGCCGCAGCCGGGGCAGCGATAACGCGCCATGATCAGCCCCCCGTGGCGGTTTGCCGGCCGGCGCCGTAACGGGCCAGGATCTGCTCGCGCTTGCTCGGCTGGATGTTGACCCGAGTGATGTCGCCGCCGTAGACCGCGAGCACGCGCTTGTCCATCACCGCCCGCCACAGCGGCGGAAAGTAGGTCAGCGTGAAGCACAGCGGGTAGCCCGACGGCAGCTCCGGCGCCTTGTCGCTGCGCAGCGCCTGGTAGCAGCGGGTCGGCCGCGCGTGATGATCCGAGTGGCGCTGCAGGTGGTAAAGCATCAGGTTTGAGACGATGTGGTCGGCGTTCCACGAGTGCTCGGGACGGCAGCGCTCGAAGCGGCCGTCCGGCAGCTTCTGACGCAGCAGACCGTAGTGCTCGATGTAGTTGGAGGTCGACAGGAACTGCCAGCCCCAGAACGTCGAGATCAGCAGGAACGGGATGATCACCGGGCCCAGCAGCGCCAGCGCCGAACCATAGAGCACGGCGGTGATCGCGAACGACTGCAGCAATTCGTTGGACAGGCTCCAAGGGCCCTTGCCGCTGCGCGCCAGACGCACCTTCTCGTCGCGCCAGGCACGGCCCAGCGCACCCGGAATCTCGCGCAGCACGAAGGCGTACAGCGATTCGCCGAAGCGCGACGAGGCCGGATCGTCCGGCGTCGCGACATCCTTGTGGTGACCGCGATTGTGCTCGGCCGAGAAGTGCCCGTAGGCGGGCACCGCCAGCACGATCTGCGCGAGGCGCTTCTCGAAGCGGCCGGTCTTGTGGCCGACTTCGTGGCCGACCACCAGCGCCAGACCATTGGTCAGCGCCACGGACAGGCTGACGCCCAGATACCCGGCCCAGCCGTAGTCCTGGGTGGCCACCGCCCAGGCGCCGACGATCCAGGTCACGTAGAACAGCGGGATCGAGGCGTAGACCAGAAACTTGTAGTAGCGGTCCGACTCCAGGCTGGGCACGGCGGCGTCGGGCGGATTGCGCGTATCGCGGCCGACCAGCCAGTCGGCGACCGGCAGCGCCACGTACCAGAGGATCGGCGTGATCCACAGCCAGAGCTTCTGGCCGGTCGTCGCCGCGAGGTAGACACCGAGTACCGGTGAAAGCGCGACAAACAGCGGCAGCCACCACCAGTGGCGCTTGTCGTCGCGGTAAGCCGCAGCAGGCTCGGCAGACATCGGGGTCGTACTCATCGACAGCTCTCCTCTGATTATTGGGGTGCGTGCCAGCCCGCAAGGAAGCACACGGACCGGCGAGGAGAAGCTTAGAGATGCGCCTTTGTCGAAAACCCGATCCTTGGATCGGTATGCTGCGCGATGCTCGACGTCATCATGCGATCCCCGGCGCGACCGCAGCGCCACCGTCGCCCTTGAACAGGGAGAACCGTGAATGACCCGACCGGCGCCCGCCGCCCTGCTCGAAGGCCTGATCGCCAGCAAGCTCAGTCCGCCAGTCCGCGACGCTCGGGCGATCTCGCATGGCGACGTCGTTCGCCGCGCCGTCGACGGCCTGCCGGACAGCCGCCTGATCGCCATCGTTGCGCCGGCCGGCTCCGGCAAGTCGAGCCTGATGACCGAGCTGCTGGGCGCCTGCAGCGAGCGCGGCATTGCCGTTACCTGGCTCGGGCTCGATGCCGAGGAAAACGATCCAGCCACCTTCGCACGCTACTTCATCAGCGCCGTGCAGGGCTTGAGCCCCGGCTTCGCCGATGACGAGCTGATCGCACTCGGCGCCAACCCGGTACGCGACTTCGATTCCCTGTTCGACCGCCTCGGCAGCCGGCTCGGCGGACTGACGCTGCCGGCCGCGATCTTCATCGACGACTTCCAGCATCTGGTCGCCGCGTCGATCCTGCGCTTCGTCGATCGCCTGCTGGCACACCTGCCGCGCCAGCTGTCGCTGATCATCGCCAGCCGCCATCGCCTGCCGCTGCAGCTCGGCCGGCTGCTGGTCGCCGGGCAGCTGATCGAGGTCGGACAGGACGAGCTGAATTTCGATCGCAGCCAGACCGAGCAGTTCCTGCAGCGCTATCACCAGCTGGAACTGTCGGCGACCGACATCGACACGCTGCTGCATTCCACCGAAGGCTGGCCGACCGGCGTGCAGCTGGCCGCGCTGGCGCTGCGCCGGCACCAGGGCGACGCGGCCGATCTGCTGAAGACATTTTCCGGACGCGATCGCGACCTGACCCGTTACCTGGTCGAAAGCGTGATCCGAGCCCAGCCGGCCCAGGTCCGCGACTTCCTGCTGCGCAGCTCGCCGCTGCGACGGATGAACGCCGCGCTCTGCGCCGCCACCACCGGCGCCGCCGACAGCCGCCGCATGCTCGACGACATCGGCCGCGCCAACCTGTTCCTGATCGCGCTCGACCGCGAAGGCCAGTGGCACCGCTACCACCACCTGTTCGCCGAATTCCTGCAGCACGAGTTCCGCAGCACCGATCCCGACGGCTATCGGGCCGCCTGCCGGCAGGCCGCCACCTGGTGCGCAGCGCACGACCAGCCGGGCGAGGCGATCCGCTATGCCCTCGACGGCAGCCATTTCGAACAGGCCGCCGAGCTGATCGCCGGCCACGCGATCCGCGCCTCGCTGTTCCGCGGCGACCACTACACGGTGCTCGACTGGTTGCGCGTGCTGCCCGCCGAGTTCCATGCCCAGCGACCGGAAATCCTGCTCAGCCATGCCTGGGCCTCGGCGTTCTCGCGCGATACCCGGCGGGCGATGGCCGTGTCCCAGCAGGCCATCGACATCCTGTCCGGCCCGGCGCTGACCCCGTGGAACCTCGGCGAGGACGCACGCGCCCGCTGGCTGCTCTGGGCGCAGACCGTGCAGGCCGCCACCAAGGCCTGTTCCGACGACATCGACGACTGCGTCGAGCGCGCCACGACACTGCTGCCGAAGGTGCCGCCCAGCGAACCGTTCCTGATCGCCACGCTGTCGAACTGCCTGAGCTACGGCTATTTCGCGCGCCGCGATTTCGACCGCAGCCATCAGCATGCCCTTGCGGCCCATGCGCACGGGCATCGCGCCGATTCGGCCTACCTGTCGGCCTGGGGCGATTTCCTGCACGGCCTGATCGACGTCGAGCGCGGCGAACTGCACGCGGCCAGCCGGATCGGCCAGCATCTGCATCGCGACTCGCAAGGCCTCGGACTCGGCCAGCGCAGCTATGTCGCCGGGCTGTCGGCCGTGCTCGATGCCGAGATCGCCGTGCAGCGCTGCGACTACGAACAGGCGGCGCTGCACATCGACGCCAGCCGGGCGTTCAAGGAGATCTTCGGTCCGGTCGAGCCCCAGCTGGTGGCGGTGCGCTGCGAAGCCCGGCTGCAAGCGCAGCGGCAGCGCATCGACCTGGCCACACAGCTGCTGCAGGAAGGCCAGGACTCGGCGCTACGCGAGCAGCATCGCCGCCTGTATCTGGCGCTGGCCCTGGAGGAAACCGCGCTGCAGCTGACTGCTGGCGATATCGGTGCCGCCGCCGCGATCACCCGGCGCACCCGGCTGCTCGATGCCGGCGACGACTTACCGCGCGCCCAGCGCGACGCGCTGAAACTGATCGACGCCCGCTTCCGGCTCGCCTGCGGCGACACCCGGGCTGCGGTGCGTCTGCTGACCGGACTTCAGCAGGCCCGCGGCGCCGAAGCCCACGGTGGTTTTGCCCTCAGCGTGAGCACCCATCGCGCGGTCGGTCTATGGGAACTCGGCCAGCATCAAGAGGCGGCCCGGCAGCTGGACCGCGCACTGAACGCCGCCGCGAGTGAATTCCACGCCTACCCGATTGCCGCCGCCGGTCGCGCCCTGCTGCCGATCCTCGACGCGATCGACGGCCGGCGCCGCGATGCCGCGACGCAGGACCTGCGTCCGCTGCTCCACTTGCAGGGCTGGCTACGCACCCAGCTGCAGGGCAACAGCCGTCAGGATCCTGCGGAGATCACCGTGGAACGGAGCCTGCCCGGTGACGGCATCGAAGCGCTGACCAGCCGCGAGATCGAACTGCTGCGCCTGCTGCACGCAGGCCTGAGCAACCAGACGCTCGCGGACACCCTGCTGGTCTCGGTGTCGACGATCAAGTGGCATCTGCACAACGTCTACGAGAAGCTCGGCGTCGGCAGCCGCGGTGCCGCCGTAGCCACCGCGATCCGGCTGGGGCTGATCTGAGCACTCCGCCCGTCGCCGCTGGCAATTCCGAGCGTGCCCGTGAAGGCCGTGGGCTGATCGACGCGCCGAAGCCGGATGCGCGGCTCAGCCGACCACAACCTCGCTGATCTGCATGACCGGGACCAGATCCGTGTAGTTCAGTAGATCGCCCAGAATCGCTTTAGCGTGCGGCCCGAAGCCGGCCTGGAAGGCCTGCAGCGATTCGCAGTGGATGTGGCACATGGCGATGTAAGGTGCCGGAGCACCGGGTTTGCCGCCGGCCAGCCCCTTGTCGATCGCGTACGACAGGCAGTGCTCGCCCATCAGCCGCTTCAGCAGGGGCATGTGCTGATCACGGTAGTAGTCGTGATCGAAACGGGCACCAGGGGTATTCGGGTAGATGACGCTGACCTTGATCACGGTCTTTAACTCCTGACAGAGGGCTTGGGTGCTAGACGCGCTCGATCACCAGCGCAATGCCCTGCCCGACGCCGATACACATCGTGCACAGCGCATAGCGGCCGCCGATGCGCTCCAGCTGGTTGAGCGCCGTGGTCACCAGCCGAGCGCCCGAAGCGCCAAGCGGATGGCCAATGGCGATCGCGCCGCCGTTGGGGTTCACCTGCGC
>CAYPJK010000204.1:0-6034 GCA_964411025.1 uncultured Nevskia sp. | reverse complement strand
CGAACGGCGAGGGCACCGCGCCGCCCTTGGTCTGCAGGTCGCGAATCCGCCCGAACAGCGGATGGCCGGCGTCCCGGGCGATCAGCGCGCCGCCCAGTACGTCGCTGTGGCCGCCCAGATACTTCGTGGTCGAATGCATCACCAGGTCGGCGCCCAGGGTCAGCGGCTGCTGGATCACCGGCGTGGCGAAGGTCGAATCGACAACCAGCGTCGCGCCGGCGGCGTGCCCCAGTTCGGCGAGGCCGGCGATGTCGCAGATCTTGAGCAGCGGATTCGACGGTGTTTCCGCCCAGATCAGCCGGGTGGCCGGCGTGATGGCCGCCCGAACGGCGTCGAGATCGGTCAGGTCGACCAGGCTATGCGCGAGCCCCCAGCGCGCTAGCAACTCGCGCAGCTGGGTGCGGGTGCCGTGGTAGACATCGTCCGGGGCGATCACGTGGTCGCCCGGCGACAGCGCCTGGAACACCGCCAGCGAAGCCGCCGAGCCGGAGGCGAAGGCGGCCGCCGTCGCGCCGCGCTCCAGCGCCGCCAGCAGCGTTTCCAGCGCCGTGCGGCCCGGATTGCCGGATCGGGAGTACAGGTGGCCGTGCGGATATTCGCCATCGGCATCGCGCGCGAAGGTCGTCGACAGGATCGGCGAGGGCGCCACTGCGCCGGTCGCGGCGTCCGGGTGGCGACCGGCGTGGATGGCGAGGGTTTCGAGCTTCATCGGCACGGCAGGCAAAAATCGGGATCGGGAGCTTACAGCGTCCCGAAGGCAATTCCGGCGGCCAGGAGCGCGCCGCGTTCGCGGGCAGCCGCCTGCGCGGCCGGGTCCGGTTCGCCGTGCACGATCAGCGGCTCGGCGACCCGCTTCCAGCGGAAGCCGGAGGCGATCCGCTCCAGCGCCCGCACGGCGCCGCTGCCGTCGTTGCCGGCGCTGACCAGCATCAGGTACGGCAGGCCGTCGACCCGGCCCTCGGCGGGGTAGTAGGTGCGGTCGAGAAAGTCCTTCACCGCACCGGACAGGTAGCCGAAATTTTCCGGCGTGGCGACGATCAGGCCATCGGCGGCCAGCAGCGCGTCCAGGCCGGCATCGAGGGCGCGCACGGTGACGGTCTCGACCTCGTCGGCTAACTCGGCAGCGCCGGCGCGGGCCGCCTCGACCAGTTGCAGCGTGCGGCCGGTCTGGCTGCTCCAGACGATCAGCAGTCGCTTCTTCGCCACCGCCATCAGCGCAGGCTGCGTTTGAAGCGGTGGATCAGCCGCCGCTGCAGTTTCGACGGCCGATCGCCGCTCATTTCGTCGGCCGCGGCGCGCGCTTCGGCCTCGCGGGCACGGCGCGCCCGACTGGCGTCGGTTTCGGCATACAGAAGCCGTGCGAACGGCGCGCCGAGGCGCTGGTCGCTCAAGTCCAGCACCGTCACCTGCATTTCGTCGGAACCGCGCTTGATGGTGATCTCGGCGTCGATCGCGACCTCCTTGGCTACCTTGGTGCGCTGCCCCGCATAACGCACATGGCCAGCCTCGATCGCGCCCTTGGCCAGGCTCCGGGTCTTGTAGAAGCGTGCCGCCCACAGCCACTTGTCGAGCCGCACCGCGTCGACCGGCTTCGGATGGCGCGCGGGTGCATCGCTGCGGTCGTCGGCTGCGTCCAGATCCTCGTCGTCATCATCGTCGTCGATCACGCTCAGTCTCCGGTCGGACGGCGGCACACCGGCCCGGCAACCACCGGCAGGCCGATCGCGAAGCGCAGCCGGCGCAGCGCCAGCTGGGTCGCCTCGCGCGGCGCGCCGTAGTCAGCGACGAAGCGCAGCAGCGCGTCGACCTCGATCGGCTCGGCGCGGGCGATCGCGCAGGCGCGGTCGAGTGCGGCGGCATCGCCGTCGTCCAGCCAGGCGGCGAGTTGCTCGTGCAGCACGGTCGGATCGACCGCCATCACGGCACCGCCGGTTGTGGCAGCGGGTCGCGGGTCTGCCGCCAGACCACCAGCAGCGCGGCGAACGTCAGGCTGGCGGCCAGCAGGAACGGCGCGCCGGGCAGGTGCCATGCGCTGCCGCGGCCGATGAAGAACGCGAAGCTGCCGGTGAACAGTGCTGGCGCGACCATGCCGGCGATCCCGACGATGCTGGTGTTGGCACCCTGCAGCCGGCCCTGTTCGGTGGGGGCGACGCGCTGGGTCATCAGGCTCTGCAGGCCCGGATTGAACAGACCCATCAGCGCGAACACCGGCATCCCGGCCCAGAACCAGGGCGCGTTCGGCGCCAGTGCCATCCACAGGAAGCCGACCGTGCCGCAGGACAGGCCGCTGTACATCGAGATCCGTTCGCCGAAGCGCTTGACGAAGCGGCGCACCAGTCCGCCTTCGACCGCGATGTTCAGCACGCCGGTGAAGGTCAGCGTCAGCCCGGTGGTTTCGGCGTTCCAGCCATAGCGGTAGCCCGTGTACAGCACGAACACGCTGGGCAGCACGTACCGCGCAAGCTGGAACAGCAGATTGACGAAGGCGAGCCCGGCGAGCCCCGGATAGGCGCGCAGCAGCGCCAGTGCGCCGATCGGATTGGCACGCTTCCACGAGAACGCGCTGCGCCGCTCGGGCGGCAGCGATTCCGGCAGCACCAGCAGGCCGTACAGCGCGCTGACCAGCGCCAGCCCGGCCGCCGCCCAGAACGGCAGGCGCGGGTCGATGCCCCCGAGCAGGCCGCCGAGCGCCGGGCCGACGACAAAGCCAAGTCCGAATGCCGCGCCCAGCATGCCGAAGCCGGCAGCGCGCCGGTCCGGCGGCGTGATGTCGGCGACATAGGCGGCCGACACCGAGAAGCTCGACGCGGTGATGCCGGACAAGATCCGGCCAACCAGCAGCCAGCCGACCGTTGGCGCCAGCGCCATCACGATGTAGTCGAGGCCAAGCCCGAAGCAGGAGATCAGGATCACCGGCCGGCGACCCCAGCGATCGGACAGCGCACCGAGCAGCGGCGAGAACAGGAACTGCATCAGCGCCCAGGCGGTGGCGAACAGGCCGTAGGTTTCGGCAGCGTAGGCGGTGTCACCGCCGCGGAACTGCTCGATCAGCTTGGGCAGTACCGGGATGATCAGGCCGAAGGCCAGCACATCGATCACCACGGTGATGAAGATGAAGATCAGCGCCGCGCGCCGGGGCGCGTCAGTCATCGGCCCTCCCGGGCGCGCGGTTCGGCACGGCTTCAGGCCACCGAGTAGATCTGGTGGCTGTGGTGCGACTTCGGCTCCCAGAGCTGGATGCCGGCCTCGATCTCGGTGGCGCGGATCAGGTTGTCGCCGCCCTTGAGGGTGGCGGTGTCGACAAAGGCCGACTCGAGCACCCGGACCAGGCCACGGATATTGCCGTGCCAGCGGCAGTCGCGGATCACGCCCCAGGCCTCGCTGGACAGGCCCGTCGGCGCCACCCAGTTGGTGCAGCGGCCGACCATCTTGGCCAGCGCCGTGGCCACCACGGCGATCATGTCTTCCTCGCGCTTCGACAACTCCGGCACCTGCAGGGTCGAGGCGCCGAGGCGGGTGAACTGGTCGAGGTTCACCGAGTTCATCAGGTGGGTCCACGAGCGGTTGGTGGCATACAGCACCGCGCATTCCAGCGGCTGCTTGGCCGAGGCGCCGTACGGCAGGTACTGGCCGTTGTCGAGCGCTTCCATCAGCACTTCCATCACCGCGCCGTTGATCTCGTGGCTTTCGTCGAGGAAGCAGACGCCATCGCGGGCGTGCTGGAACGCGCCGGTTCGGGCGCCGGCCCCGGGAAACGCGCCGGAAACGTGGCCGCAGAGCAGCGACTTGATCGCCGCCTTGTCACCGACGCTCTCGGCCGCCAGGTTCACCGAGACGAATTTTCCCTTGGCGCGCTGCAGGTAGTAGTAGTAGGCGAGCGTGGTCTTGCCGGAGCCGGGGCCGCCCAGCAGGCAGGCGCGCGAGATGCCGTTGGCGGCGAAGCCGCGGATGCGCGCCACCAGCGCGTGCAGTTCCGGGCTGAACACGAAGAAATTCTTGAACGCCGTGTTGTCGACTTCGGTGGTCGCCGGCATGCGGATCACGTTGTCCTCCGTGACCGGCTTCAGGCGGCTGTGCAGCTGCCGGGAGACGCCGTCGAGGTCGGACGCAATCATCAGCCGCATGCCCTGCAGCCGGCCGGCGGCGGCGCGCTTGTCGAGCCACTGGCCGAGCGCGACCAGCTGGGTCGGATTGATCACCACCACCAGCACTGTCTCCAAACCGGCGGCGCGGGCGGCGATCACCTTGTCGGCCAGCGGATCGAGGTCGAGCGGAGGGTTGAACAGGCTCAGCACGAACGGGCTGCTGACGCCGCCGGCAATGCCGGGATCGAGCAGAGAGACCACCGCACTGCGCTGGCCGACCGGCAGTTGCAGGGCCTCGCCGGTCAGCAGCTCGCGGTCGCGGAGCATTGCCTCCGGCGCGACCACCAGCAGTTCCGGCGCCTGGTCGCGAGGCGTGATGCTGAATTCAGCGGGCTTCTTGTCTGCCTTCTTGCCGGTGCCAAACATGCTGTGGGACTCCCTTGGATGCTGTTCTGTGCGACCGGACGGTAGCGACCTGCAGCGACTCCACCCCGCGCCATCCGATGGAACCCCGGTGCCTGCTGACCAGCGGCAACCTCAGTGCGCCCGCCGCACCGGCCGTATGATTGCAGCCCCGCATGGCTGCCGACAAACCGATGACCGAGACGCCGACCCCAAGCCTGTTCGAGACCCTGGGCGGCGAGCCGGGCATCAGCAAGCTGGTGGATGATTTCTCCGCGCTGATGGACGCCGCGCCTTTCGCCGCCGGCATTCGGGCGCTGCACCCGGCGGCGCTGGAAGGCTCGCGCGACAAGTTCTTCTGGTTCCTGTGCGGCTGGAGCGGGGGACCGGACCACTACATCGAACGCTTCGGGCATCCCCGACTGCGGGCCCGGCATCTGCCGTATCCGATCGCCACGCCGGAGCGCGACCAGTGGCTGGCCTGCATGCAGCAGGCGCTCGCCCGCCAGCCCTGGCCGGAGCCGGTCAAGGCGCAACTGCTGCGTTCTTTTTTCGATACCGCCGACTGGATGCGCAACCGGCCGGACTGAGCTGCCCGGCCGCCCGGCGCGGGCGGTTCAGGCGCCCGCCCGCCGCGCCGGCTTCAACAGCCAGACCAGCAACGCCATCACCAGCACGGCCGGCAGCGCCGCCGGCAGCAGCACCAGACCGAACACCGGCAGCAGGATCAGCCCGACGACCAGTCCGATCGGCACCAGCAGCACCAGCAACAGCAGGCCGCCGGCCAGGCTCAGCAGCGCGCACAGCAGCCAGCCGATCAGGCTGAACACGGCACCGATCACGGCGACCAGCAGCAAGCCGACCAGCAACAGCAGCAGGATCACCAGCAGCGCTTCGATCATCGGGACCACTCCCGGGGGTGTGCGGCTTGGATGCCGCGATCCGGGCGCACGGATGCAGCCGGCTGGCCGGACCGGCGGCGCGGCTCAGGGCCGTGCCTTAAACTCGACAGCCACCGCCTGCGAATCCGCCGGCAGCGGATCCCGGGACGTGAGCAGCCGCAGGCCGCCCTCGGCGAGCAGGCCGCCACGATCGCGCTTGAAGCGCTGGATCAGCGACGGGAACGGCGTGGTCGGCGTGAACAGGAACGCGGCCCAGCCGTCGCGGCCGGTTTCCTTGACGTGGTACAGCGCGCGGTCGGCGATCTCGACCAGGTCCTGCCAGTCCAGCGACTGCGGCGTGGCGTGCAGCGGGTATTCCGCGAAACCGATCGAGCAGCTCAGCTGCAGCGGCTCCGGGCCGCCGGCATCGAAGGGATGGGCCGACACCACGGTGCAGATCCGCGAGGCGTAGCTGACCGCATGCTCGCGCGACAGCGGCCGCGACACGATCAGGAATTCCTCGCCACCCCAGCGGGTCACGTAGTCGCCGGTGCGCACCAGTTCGCCGAGCAGCGCGCTGAACTGCTGCAGCACCCGATCGCCGCCGCCGTGGCCGTGGGTGTCGTTGATGCGCTTGAAATGATCGATGTCGACCAGCAGGAACAG
>CAYPJK010000203.1:0-6062 GCA_964411025.1 uncultured Nevskia sp. | reverse complement strand
CCAGCCGAAGGCGAGGTAGGCGCGGTTCTGGTCGAACAACTTGCCGTTCAGATCGTCACGGTTGCTCAGGTTGATGAACGCCTCGTTCTGCAGCGCCACGAACGGGCCGCTGACCCAGTTGGCGCTGCCGTCGAGCGGCAGCACCATTCGCGAGAACCAGCGGAAGCGGGTCGACTGCACGTCGGTCGCGTTGGGCCGGCCGATGCCGCGCTCTTCCAGCCGAAGGCGCTGCGACACCCGCAGCCGGTCGATCTTGTAGGTCGACAGGTACTGCTGCCAAATGCGGTGCTCGACGGCGTCGGGGGCGTCCGGATTGAAGGTGCCGACATAGGCATAACCAAGCGTCAGGCTCTGCCCTGGCGCGAAGTACCACGACAGGCCGGGGCGGATCAGCAGGTTGCGCGGACCGGCCCATTCGTCCCGGCTGCGCAGCTGCACGTCGGAGATCAGGCCGACCTGGTCGGTGAACTTGTAGGTGTTGAACCAGGCCGCCCAGCCGGTCTGCTGGACGTCGGCAGCCTGCGCGGGCAGGGCGGTGCTGCCGAGGATCGGCAGCAGGGCAGTGGCAAGCAGGGCAAGGCTGCGGCGCAGGGGCATCGAATGGGTCGCTCGTTTGTGAATGATTTGTGAATTATAACGACGGGACCGGTGACGCGGCCGGGCCCCCTCGCGGCGTGCACGATTTTCGCACTGCTGGCTCGGCACACTCGCGGCGGCGTCGCGAGCCTCCTTCGCGGCCAGGTCCGGAGCGTCGTCCATGTTGATCCTGAGCGGCATCGTCGTGGTGATTGCCGGCTTCGCGGCGCGGATCAATCCGCTGCTGGTGATCGTCGTGGCGGCACTGCTGACCGGGCTGGCCGCCGGTCTGGACATCGTCGAAGTGGTCGCCGCGCTCGGCAAGGCATTCAACGACAGCCGCTACATCTCGGTGGTCTGGCTGATCCTGCCGGCGATCGGCCTGCTGGAGCGCGCCGGCCTGCAGCAGCGGGCGCGAACGCTGATCGCGGGGCTGCGCGCGGCCACCACCGGCCGTCTGCTGATGCTGTATTTCGCGCTGCGCCAGATCACCGCGGCGCTCGGCCTGACCTCGCTTGGCGGTCATGCCCCGATGGTGCGGCCGCTGATCGCGCCGATGGCCGAAGCGGCCGCCGAATCGCGCTTCGGCCCGCTGCCGGACGCCTGGCGCCAGCGGGTGCGCGCGCAGGCGGCGGCGGTCGACAACATCGCGCTGTTCTTCGGCGAGGACCTGTTCGTCGCGATCGGTTCGATCCTGCTGATCGTCGGCTTCCTGGCCGGCAACGGCATCACCGTGGCGCCGCTGGCGCTGGCGCTGTGGGCGATTCCGACCGCGCTGGCGGCGGCGCTGGTGCACGGCATCCGCCTGCATCGCTTCGACCGGCGGCTGCGCCGCGCGCTGTCGGTGCCGGATAGGGCCGGCGGGACGGCGCGATGATCGGCCTCGGCAGCGTCTATTTCGTCGCCGGGCTGATGTTCGCCGGCTTCGCGCTGGCCAGCGCCGCGGATCGCCGACATCCGAAACGGTGGGGCCACGCGGCGTTCTGGGGCCTGTTCGCGCTCAGTTTCCTGCTCGGCGACCGGCTCGGCGACTTGGCCAACGGCGGGCTGGTGATCGTCCTGGTGCTGATCGCCGGGCTCGGCGGCCTGGCCCCGGCCCGGCCTCCGGCGACGGCCGCCGAGCCCGCCGCCGCAGTCAGCGCCGGCAGCGGCCTGCGGCTGCTGGTGACGGCGCTGGCGATTCCGCTGGTGACCCTGGCCGGCGTGCTGGCGGCCCAGCGGCTGGAATGGCGTGAAGCGCCGCTGATCGATCCCCGGCACGCCACGCTGGTTTCGCTGATGCTGGGCGCCGCCGTGGCGGTGCTGCTCGGCCTGCTGCTGCTGCGCCAGCCGCCGGGGGCGGCGGTCGACGAAGGCCGGCGGCTGATGGACACGGTGGGCTGGGCGGCGCTGCTGCCGCAGATGCTGGCGGCGCTTGGCGCGGTGTTCGCGCTGGCCGGCGTCGGCCCGGTGATCGGCGAGCTGGCCGGCCGGCTGGCGATCGGCGGGCCGTATGCCAGTGTTGCCGCCTACGGCCTCGGCATGGCGCTGTTCACGATGATCATGGGCAATGCCTTCGCTGCGTTTCCGGTGATGACCGCCGGCATCGGCCTGCCGCTGGTGGTGCAGGCCCACGGCGGCGATCCGGTGGCGATGAGCGCGATCGGCATGCTGTCCGGCTTCTGCGGCACGCTGATGACGCCGATGGCGGCCAACTTCAATCTGGTGCCGGCGGCGCTGCTCGAACTGCACGACCGCCATGCCGTGATCAAGGCGCAGCTGCCGACGGCGCTGGCGCTGCTGGCGTTCAACATCACGCTGATGGCGCTGGCGGTCTACCGATGACCCGGCTCGATGCTGACCGCGCCTCGCAGTTCGCCGGCATCGCGCTGGGCCATGTCGGCCGCGAGTACCCGTACAAGCTCGGCCAGGTGCTGGAATCGGACGCCGACCTGGCGCCGCCGCGCGCGCTGCATCCGATCTTCCACGGCAGCTTCGACTGGCACTCCTGCGTGCACGGCTACTGGACCCTGGCAACCGTGCTGCGGCTCCATCCAGCGCTGCCTGAAGCCGCCGCGATCCGGGCGCGCTTCGATGCCGTGTTCCGCAGCGATGCGGTGGCCGGCGAGCGCGCGTTCTTCGCCCGGCCGGCCAACCGGGGCTTCGAGCGTCCTTACGGCTGGGCCTGGCTGCTGATGCTGCAGGCCGAACTGCGTCGCCATGACGCGCCCTGGGCCGGCACGCTGCAGCCGCTGGCCGATGACCTGGCCGCGCGGCTGCTGCAGTTCCTGCCGATTGGCCGCTATCCGGTGCGGGTCGGCACCCACTTCAACACTGCATTCGCGCTGGTCCTGGCCGAGGAATACGCGCAGACGGCCCGGCTGCCCGCGATGAGCGCCGCGCTGCGCGAAGCCGCGCTGCGCTGGCATCGACAGGATCGCGACGCCCAGGCCTGGGAGCCGGGCGGCGACGATTTCCTGTCGTCGACGCTGATCGTGGCGCTGGCGATGCAGCGGCTGCTGGCGCCAGCCGCGTTCCTGCCATGGTTCGAGGCGTTCCTGCCGCGCCTTGCCGAACGCGCACCGGCGACGCTGTTCGAGCCCGCGACGGTCAGCGACCGCAGCGACGGCAAGATCGCTCATCTCGACGGCCTGAACCTGAGCCGCGCCTGGTGCTGGCGGGCGCTGGCGGCGGCGCTGCCAGCCGGCGATCCGCGCATCGCCGTCATGCAGGCGGCTGCGGCGCAGCATCTGGCCGCCAGCCTGCCGGCGGTGTCCGGCGACTACATGGGCGAGCACTGGCTGGCCAGCTTCGCGCTGCTGGCGCTGCGGGACTGAGCCGGACGGCACCCGGCCGGGCGGCGGAAAGATGGATCGGACCCCGATTCCGGTCTTGCCGGGGGGCGGCGCAGCGGTCAGGATGCGCGCCCATTCCCTATCCGGACCAGGAGTCACGCGGCATGCTCAAGCACAACACCTACTTCGACGGCGCCGTGCAGAGCGTCGGCTTCGAGCGCAACGGCCTGCCGGCCTCGGTCGGCGTGATCCTGCCCGGCCAGTACCACTTCGGCACCGCCAAGGCGGAGCGGATGACCGTCACCAGCGGCCTGCTGCAGGCCGACATCGCCGGCTCCGGCTGGGTCAGCTATCCGGCCGGCACCTCGTTCGAGGTCGCTGCCAACAGCGGCTTCGACGTGCGCGCGGTCGGTGGCCCGGCCGCCTACCTGTGCGAGTACCTCGGCTGAGCCGCGCACGGCGAATCAGGTGATCCAGCGGTTGCGGCGGCGTCCCGGATTCCCGGCGCTCAGATCAGGTCGCCGTACTGCTGGATCACCACCATCACCAGCTGGCTGCGCGAGCGCACGTCCAGCTTGTTGAACAGCTGCTGGAAGCTGGCCTTGATGGCGCTTTCGGAACTGCCGAGCTGACGCGCGATCTGCTTGTTCGAATGGCCCTGCAGCAGGCCGCGCAGCACGGCGCGCTCGCGTTCGGTGAAGCTGACGCGGTCCTGGCCGCTGCTGGCGGCGACGATCGACTGCAGATAGCGCTGCTCGATCAGCACCTGGCCGAGCGCCACCGCGTGGATGCTGGCCTTGAGTTCATCGGTCGACACTTCCTTGCGGCAGATGCCGGATACGCCGAGCCGGATCAGTTCCAGCGCGTCGCGTTCCGGCACGCCGGCGGTCACCACCAGCGCGGCACCCGCCTGCGCCGGACGGCGGCGCATGAAATCCAGCGCCGTGTGGGCGCCAAGGTCGTAATCGACGATCACCACATCGGGCCGCAGCGCGGCGATCTCGGCGAGCGCCGGTTCCAGCAGCCCGGACTGGCCGACGACCACGAAACGCTGATCGGCCGCCAGCAGCCGCAGCAGGCCTTCGCGGAACAGCGTGTGGTCATCGAGCAGGTACAGGCGGATGGCCGCCGGGGCGTCAGTCATGAACGGACTCGTCAGGCTGCGCCAGCGGCAGCAGCAGTTCGAAGCAGCAGCCGTCGGTGTCGGGCAGGTGGCGCAGCTGGCCGTCCTGATGGCTCATCAGCGCCCGCGAAATGTACAGGCCCAGCCCGGTGCCGTCGGCGCCGGGACGGAACGGCTGGAACAGCAGTTCCGGCTGGGCGATGCCGGGGCCGGAATCGCGCACCTGCAGCGCCGCGCGGCCATCGGCCACGCGGGCGCTGAGCGTCAGCCGCCGCTCCGGCCGCGCATCGACCGCACGCAGCGCGTTCTGCGACAGGTTCAGCAGCACCTGCAGCAGCGCATGGCGATCGCCGCGCACCGGCGGGAAATCGGCCGGGATGTCGATCCGCACCTCGCCGTCGATGTCGGCCCAGTCGGGCGCGATGATCACCTGAAGTTCGGTGGCCAGCGCCTGCAGGCGGATGGCACTGATCGTGGTGCTGGCCTTGCGGCGCAGGTCGAACGAGGCCAGTTCCAGCAGCGCCTGCACGAGGCTGCGCAGCGCCGCGAAGTCGGGATCGTCCTGCAGGGCCGGATGCCGAGACAGGTTCGAGCAGACCACGCCTGCCGCCGAGCACAGGTTGCGGATTTCGTGCGACACCGCGCCGGCCAGCAGCCGGTTGTACTTGTGCAGGTCTTCGAAGCGGGCGTACTCGCGCTCGCGCACTTCATCGGAAACGTCGACGACGATGGCGGCCAGATGGCGGCTGTCGTGGCTGCCGTAGACCGAGAACCAGATGGTGGCCGGGAAGGCGCTGCCGTCGGCGCGCCGGCCCCAGGTCGAGGTCGAGGTGCGCATGCCGCCGATGCTGGCGCTGACCGACAGCGCGTCGTGCAGCACCGGCAGATACTCGCGCACCGGCCGGCCGAGCAGCGCGCCACCCGGCTCCGGCACCAGCATGTCCTCGGCGGCCCGGTTGGCGGCCACGATGCGGCCGTCGCGTGCCACCGTGAGGATCGCCGCCGGGCTGCTTTCGGCCAGCAGCCGCAGCTGGCGTTCGGCGCGCCGGCGCAGCTGCTGCTCGGCCCGCAGCCGCGCGTAGTGGCCGAACACCACGCGCCGCGTGCGGCTGATCTCCGATACCAGCAGGCCGCAGCCGGAGTACGCCATGGTCGCCATGCTGAAGCGCAGCAACTGCTCGATGTGGCCCTCGTTCATCACGAACAGGCCACGCAGCGCGGCGCAGGCGATGGCCGCCATGACGATCTGCGCGCGGCTCATCACCGTGGCCGCCAGCACCACCGGCAGCACGTACAGCAGGCCCAGCGACACGCCGAGGTGCGAGTACCACTCCAGCAGGACCAGCAGCGCCAGCATCACGCCGGAGATCCAGACGGTGGCGCCATAGCCGAGCTTGACCACCTTGCCGCGTACCTCGAACGGCAGTCTCAGACGATGCATGGCGGTGCTCTTGGCAGGCGGGAATCCGGTTCAGATCGGCCGGCGGCGGCGAGGTTCCGGAACCCATCGAAAGATAGCCTGCGGCGATCAACCGGCCGATCCGCCGGTGACCGCCGGTCTGGCCTTCCGATGACGGCTCGATAGCAGA
>CAYPJK010000202.1:0-6064 GCA_964411025.1 uncultured Nevskia sp. | reverse complement strand
ACTGATGGAAACGCTGAAGAAGCGGCTCGAGGAACAGAAGGAGCGCCACCAGGGCGGCAACAAGTGGATCGGCACCGGTGGTACCAGCCCGTTCGGCAATTCCGGCTTCAATCCGGAAGGTGTGCGGATCGGCGGCGAAGGCGGCCAGAAGCGCGCCGCCAAGGTCTGGGAGAAGCGCGAGTTCAAGAATCTCGACGATCAGGTCGAACTCGGCACCCGCAACATCAAGGTGGCGCTGCGCAAGCTGCGCAAGTTCGCACGCCAGGGTTCGCCGGACGTGCTCGACATCGACGACACCATTTCCTCGACCGCCCGCAACGCCGGCTGGCTCGACATCAAAATGGTGCCGGAGCGCCACAACGCGGTGAAGGTACTGCTGTTCCTCGACGTCGGCGGCTCGATGGATCCGCATGTGAAGGTCTGCGAGGAGCTGTTTTCGGCTGCCAAGACCGAGTTCAAGCACCTGGAGTACTACTACTTCCACAACTTCATCTACGAATCGGTCTGGAAGGACAACCGCCGCCGCCACGCCGAGCGCATCCCGCTTTTCGACGTGCTGCGCAAGTACACGCCGGACTACAAGGTGATCTTCGTCGGCGACGCGACGATGAGCCCGTACGAGATCCTCTATCCGGGGGGCAGCGTCGAGCACTGGAACGAGGAAGCCGGTGCGGTCTGGTTCAAGCGGCTGCTCGATGCCTATCCGCGCACCGTCTGGCTGAACCCCGAGCACGAGGAGCGCTGGCAGTACACGCCGTCGATCACCGCCGCACTGGAGCTGATGGGGCAGGACCGGATGTTTTCGCTGACGCTGTCCGGGCTCGACAAGGCGATCAAGCGGCTGAGCCATTGAGCGGTCGATCCGCCGTGCTGAAGATCGACGGCCGAAATTCAACAGTTTCCGAGTCTCCCGTCGCCCCCTATAGTCGCTGCTCGCTGCATCCTCGCAGCGCATAAAACGGGAGAACAAGAATGACCGTCTCAGTGCATGCATTGCTGCTGTTCACCGGCTGGGCCTTCCTGCTGGTGCTGACCGTGTTCGCTTACCGTGGCGCGGCGCTGCTGACCGGCACGCCGATCACCTCGTGGCCGCGCGGGTCGAAGAACCCGAACGACCCGGGCTTCATCCAGCGCGTCGCCGATGCCCATGCCAACACGCTGGAAAACCTGCCGATCTTCGCCGTGCTGGTGCTCGCGGCCGCGGCTGTCGGCAAGCCGGAGGCAACCGCCGGGCTTGCGATGTACGTCGTCTACGCCCGCCTGGGCCAGAGCGTGGTGCACATCCTTGGCGTCAACACGCCGCTGGTGCTGGCCCGCGCGACGTTCTGGGCCGTACAGCTGGTCTGCTTCGGCCTGATGTTCTACGGGCTGCTGGCTTGAAGCTGAAGGCTTCCTCGCGTCGACGTCTGCGCCGCGGCCTGATCTGGGCCGCGGCGCTGACGGCCGGGCTGATGCTGTTGATCAACAACTGGGTGGTCAACAACTCCGAAGCCTACGTCTATTCGAACTGGTCGCTGCTGCCGGACAACGAGGTCGGCCTCGTGCTCGGCTGCAGCCCCTATGCCCGCAACGGCCGGCCGAACCCGCAGTTCTACGGCCGCATCGAGGCCGCTGTGCAGCTCTACCAGCTTGGCAAGATCAAGAAGATCATCGTCAGCGGCGCCAATCCGGATTCCACCTACAACGAGCCGCGCCAGATGTGGCGCGAGCTAACCAAGGCCGGCATCCCGTCGCAGGCGATCACGATGGATTTCGCCGGTGTCCGCACCTTCGATTCGGTCAGCCGGGCACAGGCGGTGTTCAACCTGGAACGGATGACCATCATCACCCAGGAGTACCACGCCTATCGCGCGGTGTTCATCGCCAAGAAGCTGGGCATCCGCGTGGTCGGCTACTCGGCCACCAGCGACAGCATCGGCGTGTTCAGCCGCACCTACCTGCGTGAGGTCTTCGCGCGCGTGAAAGCGGTGCTCGATCTCTACGTGCTGTCGACGGAACCGAAGTTCCTCGGCGGTCCGGAGGCCGTCAACGCCGTGCCGGACGAGCCGCCACCGCCGCTGCCGTGAACGGCCGAGCGGGCCCGGTCTTGCAAATAAAGAAAGAAAGATTCACGATTCTTTCCATGGAAACACGAGAACCCGCGCTTGCCTACCGCGCTGCCGCACCGGCGCCGGACGCCGCAGACGTGCTTTCGAAGGCCGTGGTCCGGGCGGCCGAGCGGCTCCGGCTGCCGCAGGCCCAGCTCGCGCGTACCCTGGGCCTGAGCCCGGCGACGGCGTCGCGGCTGCACGCCGGCAGCTGGCGACTGAGCCCGGACACCAAGCCCTGGGAACTGGCGGCGCTGCTGGTCCGCGTCTACCGCTCGCTCGATGCGATCACCGGCGGCAAGACCGATGCGATGCAGGCCTGGCTGCATTCGGGCAACGCCGCACTCGGCGGCGAGCCGGCGAAGCTGCTCGGCAACTGCGAGGGGCTGATCGATGTCCTCCACTACCTGGACGCCTCGCGCTCTCGCATCTGAGGCCACGGTCGCCGAACTGGCGCTGTGGCGGGCGGTGGAAGCGCAGCATGTGGTGGCCACCCGGGCGCTGGTCGATTCGAGCGCCGAGCAGGCGCTGCTCGAAGACCTGCTCGAAGCCGCCAAGCCGGCGATTCCGGAGGCCTGCCGTGCGCTCGACTACCTGCTGTTCACGCCGTTCCGCTATCCGTCCGGCCGTTACGGATCACGCTTCCGCGATCGCACCGATCCCGGCGTCTGGTACGGGGCTGACACGGTGGCGGCAGCCTGCGCCGAAGTCGGCTACTGGCGCTGCCGCTTCGTCGCCGACAGCGACGGGCTGCAGGCACTGGCCGGCATTGCCCACACGCTGTTCCGCGCCACCGCCAGCGGGCTGGCGCTCGATCTCACCGCCGCGCCGCTGGCTGCCGATATGGCGCTCTGGATGCACCCGGACGACTACCAGCCGTGCCGGCAGCTGGCGCGCAGCGCGCGGGCTGCCGACATCCGCCTGATCCGGTACCGCTCGGTGCGCGATCCGGACCACGCGCCCTGCGCCGCCGTGCTCGATTGCCGGGCCTTCGCCGCCGGTCGCGGCAGAGGCACGCGGCAAACCTGGGTTCTCAGCGTCGACGCCCGGCGCGCCTCGTGGATTCGGGCCGGCAGCCGGCCCGGTCGCGCCGAAGCGCTGGAGTTCGACTACGCCTGACGGGCCGCGACTGGCGCGCCGGCCTCGGCCATCAGCGTCGCCACGGTCGCTCGCCAGTCGGACGCCTCGGGCACGATCAGGCTCAGCGGCATCCGACGGCGCACCACGTCGTCCGGCCGGCGCGCCATCTCGTCGCGAACCGCCAGCACCACTTCGGCGCGCAGGTACGGGGCATCCGGGTGGATGCGCGCGCACCACGCCGGATTTTCATCGAGCAGCGCCTCGACCCGGCGGATGCCGGTGCCGTGGCGCAGGGTCAGGGCCTGGGCAGTGGCGGCGTCGAGGCCACGGCGAGCGAGGCCGCTGATCGCTTCCTGCTGCCAGCCGGTGAAGTCGCCCAGCTCGCGGACCTCCTGCGGCGTGCCGGGCAGCGGCGTCCGATCGCTGCGCGATTCGACGGCCGGCCGGCCGAGGCTGTCGAACACCCGGTCGACGATGTCCACGGCGTCGCAGCGCGCGGTCGTGTACTTGCCGCCGAGCGGCCAGACCAGCCCCGGCCTTGGCGTCAGCACGGTGAATTCGCGGCTGACGGCGGCCAGGCTGTCGGCGTCCTCCGCCTGCAGGCTGCGCACGCCGGCAAAGCGGGCGATGACCTGGTCCGGCGTCCAGCCAAGACCCGGCATCAGCGCGTTGACGGCATCGAGCAGATAGCGCGCCTCGGCGTCCTCGACCGCGATGCCGGTGGCGTCTTCGACCTGCGATTCGGTGGTGCCGACCAGGGTCCGCCCGTTCCACGGAATCACGAAGAACACGCGGCCGTCGCTGGGCGCGGTCAGCAGGAAGGCGTCTTCCAGGCCCGGAATCGCCGGCAGCACCAGATGCACACCCTTGACCAGCTTGACGGCTGGCGCCGCGGCGCCGGGCAGCCGGTGTGCCCAGGGCCCCCCGGCATTGACCACGCAGGCCGCGCGCAACGCGAAGCGCTCGCCGGTCTCGGTATCGCGGAGCTGCGCGCCGACGCAGCGGTCGCCATCGAACAGCAGTTCGTCAGCAGCCACCGCATTGGCGCAGACCGCACCGGCGGCTTGGGCGGCGGCAACCACGAACAGGGTCATCCGGGCGTCGTCTTCCTGGCAGTCGCCATAGCGCAGGCCGCCTTTCAGGCCGGCTTCGTCGAGGTAGGGATGGGCGGCCAGCAGCGTCTTGCGCGAGAACGACTTGAAGCGCGGCACCGGCTGCTTGCCGGTGGCCAGGAAGTCGTACAGCGTCAGACCGGCGAGCAGCTGCATACGGCCGACGCGGGCGCCCTTCCAGACCGGCACCACGAAGTTCAGCGGCCGCACCAGGTGCGGTGCCAGCCGCGACAGCACCCGCCGCTCGGCCAGCGCATGGCGGACCAGCGCGAACTCGTAGTGCTCCAGGTAGCGCAGGCCGCCGTGAATCAGCTTCGATGACGACTGCGAGGTGCCCGCCCCCCAGTCGTCGCGCTCGATCAGCGCCACCTTCAGGCCGCGCTGGGCGGCGTCGGCTGCGGTCCAGCTGCCATAGATGCCGCCACCGATCACCAGCAGGTCGAACGGGCCGTCCTGCAGCGCAGCGAGGTTGCGGATCAGCGGAAAGGCGGCGCGAGTCGGGGCAGGCATGGCGGGACGTCGGGTTCTAGCGGGGCAGGTGAATCCTGCGCGCGGCGAGCAACCAGTCCTGCAGCTGCCGGGCTTGCTGTTCGTCGATCAGGCCGTCGCGCTGCGCTTCGCGGATCCGGGTCGGCAGATGCCGTGGCGGCCGGTCGGCACCCTGCTGGGCGAGCCTTTCCTCGGCACCAGCGGCGTCGGCCTGCAGCCGCAGCGCCTCGTCGATCAGCGGCCAGGCGCTTGCATCGGCCGGCAGGCCGACGCCTTCGGACAGGCGGTCACGCAGGCGGCTGTCACCCTGCAGCTGCGCGGCGACGTTGCGCTGCGTGACTTCGCGCGGGGCGCGGCGGCTGGCGCCGAGCGGCATCACGATCAGCCGGGTCAGCGTTGCCAGCAGCGGCGATGACAGGTGGCGGATCAGCCGGTCCAGCGCTTCCTCGCAGGCGGCGAAAGCCTCGGTGCAGATCAGTTCGAGCACGGCGCGCTCGTCGGCATGCGCGCCACCCTCGTCGAACTGGCGCAGCGCCGCGCTGGCCAGATAGAGCTGGGCCAGCGCGTCGCCGAGCCAGGTGGTCAGGCTGCGCCGGGAGGCTTCGCGCATCGCCCGCAGCGCCGTGTACGGCCGCCGCGAGCCCAGCTCGCGCGCCAGCAGGCTCAGCGCGACGTCGGCGGCGAACGCCAACGCCGCGCTGTAGCGGTTGATCCGGCGCAGATGCTGGGCTTCGGTGGTGCTGCTGCCGAACAGGCTGCTGCCGGCGGTGAGGCCGAGCGCGAGGGCCTGGGTGGCGGTGCCGAACAGGTGGCCGACGTGGGTCCACAGCGCATGGTCGAAGCGGGTCAGCGCGGTGGCCGGGTTCGGATCCTGGGCGGCGGCCAGCGCTGCCATGAACGCCGCGTGGCTGCGCAGCACGCAGGCACTGTAGACGTCCGGACGCGCCAGCAGCGTCGGTTCGCCACCGTCGTCCGGCTCGGCGTCGACGTCCTCGACCCGCGGCGCCAGCAGCGTCCGGTCGATGCCGAGATCGCGTGCGGCGGCCGCGCATTCGCGCGCCTGCAGCAGCCCCAGGGTGCGGGCGAACGCGGCGGCGGCGTAGGGCTTTTCGCCGCGATCGACGGCGCGCGCCGTGGCGGTGGCCAGCGCCTGCGCGGACCAGGCGCGGGCGGCCAGCGTGGCCAGCGCTTCCTCGGCGATCACCCGGCTGCCCAGTGGTTCGCCGAACGGCAGGCGTAGGCGGGCGACGCTGCCGCTGGCCAGCGCCAGCGCGGTGGCGCAGCCGGCGTGGATCG
>CAYPJK010000201.1:0-6090 GCA_964411025.1 uncultured Nevskia sp. | reverse complement strand
CGTGTCGGCCGCCGCCGGCGTGGTCAATGCCGGCAATCGCATCCCGCTGGTGCCGCGCCACCTCGGCAAGGCAACGATCGAGTACCGCGTGCCGAGCTTCGGCGTCGGTCTCGAAGCGGTCGGCCGCAGCAGCTCGCCGTATCGCGGCGACGAGTCGAACACCGATCCCGAGCAGGTGCCGGGCTTCGTGATCTTCGGCCTCTACGGCGACTATCGTCCGCTGCCCTGGCTGACCGTGTTCGGCCGGGTGTCGAACCTGTTCAACCGCGACTTCGCGACCTTCGGGGTCTATGGCGAAGCCGAGGAAACGCTGGGCGACGACTACGAAGGCGAATACCGCTTCATCGGCCCCGGCGCGCCGAGGGCGTTCTTCGGCGGCCTGCGCCTGCAGTTCTGAGCGCCGGCTGGGGCGGGCCAACGATGGCCCGGCCCCGGAATTCTCCGCCGCCGTGATGGCTGCGGCGGCGCGGCTCTGGAACAGTGGCGGCCGATTCACCATCGAGCCGCGCCGCCCGTGCTTCCCGTCCTCTGCCTCCTGTTCCTGGTTGCCGCGCTGCGGCTATGGCTGCTGCTGCGCCAGCGGGCCGTGCTGCGCACGCAGGAACAGCCCTACGCGCTGGGCCTGGTCAGCCAGCGCGTCGGCCAGCAGCTGTGGCAGCAGGGCTGGCCGCTGATCCTGATCGCTGCGCTGCCGTGGCTCAGCGGCGCCGATCCTCTGACGCTGCTGTTGTTGGTGGTTGCCGGCGGGCTGTGGGAATGGCCGGCCAAGGCCGTCAAGCCGTTCGGGCTCGATGCCCGCCATGGCATCAACCGGATGACGTTCGCCGCCTTCGCGCGCGAGCAGGCCATCCAGCTGGCGCTGCTGGCCGTGCTGGCGCTGCCGGCCGCGTGGCTGGCGCTGCAACTGCTGACGGGTACTGACAAGCGCGCCTGGCTGCTGATCTGGGCGATCGGCTGGGGCGGCTGGGCCGCGCTGCGCGCCCTGCAGCCGGCGTTCGCCGCGCGGCTGTTCGATCGGCTCGAGCCGCTGCCTGCCGGCGCCTTGCGCACCCGGCTCGAAGCACTGCTTCACCGCAGCGGTGCGCGCGTGCAGCGGCTGTTCGTGCAGGCCTCCTCGGCGCGTTCCACGCAGGCCAATGCCCAGGTGTCCGGCAGTGCGCGAGCGCCGCG
This sequence comes from uncultured Nevskia sp., assembly GCA_964411025.1. Classification (GTDB taxonomy): domain Bacteria; phylum Pseudomonadota; class Gammaproteobacteria; order Nevskiales; family Nevskiaceae; genus Nevskia. Next base: position 4,920 of record CAYPJK010000201.1, on the reverse strand, counting down.
CATCGTCCTTGGCGACACGCTGATGGCGATGCTGCAGGCCGACGAGGTGGAAGCCGTGGTGGCCCACGAGCTGGGCCATCTGCAGCGCGGCCATCTGCGCTTCCAGCGGCTGATGATCGCGGCAGCCTCGTTCCTGATGGTGATGGTCGCCGCTGCGCTGACCGCCGGCATCGCCGAGCCGGTGGCGCGGCTCGCCATCGCCTGGGCGCTGCTGCCGTCGCTGTGGTTCTTTGCACTGCCACTGACCAACTACTGGTACCGGCGCTTCGAGTTCGAGGCCGACGACAGCGCGGCGCGGCAGGCCAGCGGCGCGGCACTGGCCCGGGCGCTGCGCCAGCTGACCCGCAACAACCGCAATGCGCCGGTGGCCGACCGCTGGTACGAGCGGGTCTACCACACCCATCCGGCGACCGCAGAGCGGCTGGCCCGGCTGGACCGCGCCGGCACGTGAGCGCCGGTGCGCGCACGGCGCTGCTGACGGCGCTGACTCTGTGCTGCTTCGCCGCCAACTCGATCCTCACGCGGCTGGCGCTGCGCGGCGAGGGCATGGACGGCCTGGCGTTCTCGGTGATCCGCATCGCCGCCGGCGCGCTGATGCTGGCGCTGCTGCTGTCGCGGCGCAGTGTCGGCCGGCGCTCGCTGGCTGGCGACTGGCGGTCGGCACTCGCGCTGGTGCTCTATGCGGCCGCGTTCTCGGTGGCCTACCGGTCGATCCCGTCGGGAACCGGCGCGCTGATCCTGTTCGGGGTCGTGCAGGTGACGATGATCGGCGCCGGCCTCGCGCAGGGCGAGCGTGCGCCGTGGCCAGTCTGGCTCGGCGTGCTGCTGTCGGTGATCGGGCTGCTGGTGTTCCTGCTGCCGGGCCTGCAGCGCCCGCCGCTGGCCGGCAGCCTGCTGATGCTGGCCGCTGGCATCGGCTGGGCGGTGTACAGCCTGCGCGGGCGCGGCAACCGAGATCCGCTGGCCGCCACTGCCGGCAACTTCGTCCGCGCGCTGCCGCTGGCGCTGCTGCCATGGCTGCTGGTTGGTGAATGGATGCTGGATGCCCGAGGCGTCATCTGCGCCATCGCCTCCGGCGCGCTGGCGTCCGGGCTCGGTTACGCGCTCTGGTACACCGTGCTGCCGGCGCTGACCGCGTTGCGGGCCAGCCTCGTGCAGCTGGCCGTGCCGCTGCTGGTCAGCGCCTTCGGCGTGCTGTTCCTCGATGAAGTTGCCGGTCCTCGGCTGCTGGCCGGCAGCGCGCTGATCGTCGGCGGGCTGGCGCTGGCCACGCTGTACCGGGCGAGGCGCGCATCGGCTTGAGCGGGCAGGTCCGTGCGTCATCCGCGTGACACCGGCGACGGCGGCGATCCCGCGCGAACGCTGCAGCGGCGTGAAATGACGTCCATCTTCGGCCATGGCACCGAACTTGCGCGGTCGCGGGGCGCAACGGGAGCGGTGCCGGTTGTGCGCCCCCATACCACCGCGCAGGAGGACAACCGATGAGAATCGTGATGCTGGGCGCGCCCGGCTCGGGCAAGGGTACGCAGGGTGATCTGCTCGCCAGGCACTACGGCATTCCCAAGTCGTCGACCGGCGATGCGCTGCGGGCGGCGGTCAAGGCCGGCACGCCGCTGGGCCTCAAGGCCAAGGCGGCGATGGACGCCGGCCAGCTGGTGGCCGACGAGCTGGTGATCGGCATCATCCGCGAGCGCCTGCAGGCGCCGGACGCCCGCAATGGCTTCATCGTTGACGGCTTCCCGCGCAACGTCGCCCAGGCCGAGGTGCTGGACAGCCTGCTGGCCGGGCTCGGCCAGCCGCCGATCACGCACGTCGTCCACCTGGCCGTCGAAGAAGCCGAAATCGTCCGCCGGCTGCTGGCCCGCGGTGCCGCCGAGGGCCGCAGCGACGACAACGAAGTGACTGTGCAGAACCGCATTGCGGTCTACCGCGCCGAAACCCAGCCGCTGCTCGACTATTACGCCGCCCGTGGGCGGGTACGGACCATTGTCGGTATCGGGGACGTCGCGGCGATCCAGGCGCGCATCGTGTCGATGCTGGCGACAGCGGATGCGCCGGTCGCCGCGTAAATCATTTTGCAGTGCAGAATCAATATCGCTATAGTGCCTGCGACGCGACAGGCGTCGATCGACGGAGCGGGCCATGGGCGACAAGGTGAATGCGGTGATCGAGCGGGTGCGCGCGGCCGGTTCGGCGCTGGCAGCAGGCGTGGGTCAGGGCGGCCGGACAACGGTTGACACGGTTCGTCTCGGCGCCGGCCTCCAGCTGGGTCTGGCGGCATCGTTCGGCAGCGCCGTGGAAGACCAGTGGCAGGCGGCCGGCAAGATCCGCGATACGGCCGATCTTCTGCAGAGCCAAAGAAAGTTCGGTGAAGCGCTGTACGACAGCACGCTGAACTACTTCGATGGCCTGCGTGAAGTCGGCTTCAGCGCCCAGGCGGGCTGGCTGGCGGCGGCCAACACGGTGGCGGCGGGCTTCGGCCTGACGCGCAAGGACGCCTAAAAACAAGACGGGCGGGGCGGCGGCGCAGGCCGCCGCCCGCTGGCGTGCACGGAGGAGAGACGTGAGCGCGAAGGACAAGACGGCTGGCAGCGCCAGCCGCGTGGCATCGGCCGAAACGCCGGCCCGGCGACGCTGGTTTGATGCGGCGCTGGCCGAGCGGGTCAATGAACAGGCAACCCGGCGGCTGGCCGGCCTGACCGGCGGCATCGCCCCGGCGCGGGTCGTCGAGGCCTATGTCGACTGGCTGCTGAACCTGGCGGCATCGCCGGGACGGATGGCGGAAATCGTCGAATCGCTGCTGCGCGACAACGGCGACCTGCTGCGTGCGGCGATCGGCCGCGCCGGCGCGCCGGATGATCCCCGCTACGCCGGCGCCGGCTGGCAGCGCTGGCCGTTCTCGCTGTTTGCGCAGGCCGCTGCGCGCCGCGATCAGCTGATCGAGCTGGCGACCCGGCCGCTGCCGGGCATGAGCCGCGACAACAGCGATCGCCTGCGCTTCTACGCCCAGCTGCTGGCCGACGCCCTGTCGCCGGCCAACCTGCCGCTGACCAATCCCGAGGTGATCGCTGAAACGCGCCGCAGCCGCGGCCGGAATCTCGTGGCCGGCGCCCGGCTCGCGGCCGGCGATGTCTGGCGCGCGGTGCGTGGCAAGACCGGCGAACCGGCCGCCGATACGCCGTTCGTGGTCGGCGAAACGGTGGCCTGCACCCCCGGCAAGGTGATCTACCGCAACCGGCTGATCGAAGTGATCCAGTACACGCCGACCACGCCGACGGTGCATGCCGAGCCGGTGCTGATGGTGCCGGCCTGGATCATGAAGTACTACATCCTCGACCTGCAGCCGCAGAACTCGATGATTCGCTGGCTGGTGTCGCGCGGCCACACGGTGTTCTCGATCTCCTGGAAGAACCCGGGACCGGAAGACCGCGACCTGACGATGGAGGACTACCGCAGCCTCGGCTTCCTCGACGCGCTGAAGGTGGTCAACACGGTGGTGCCCGAGCAGAAAGTGCACGCCGTGGGCTACTGCGTCGGCGGCACGCTGCTGTCGATCTGCGCGGCGGCGATGGCCCGCGATGGCGACGATCGGCTGGCCAGCATCACGCTGTTTGCAGCCCAGACCGATTTCACTGAGGCCGGCGAGCTGAAGCTGTTCATCGACGAGCTGTCGCTGTACTGGCTCGAGCAGGCGATGGCCAAGCGCGGCGTGCTCGATTCCAAGCAGATGGGCGCGGCGTTCGCGCTGCTGCGGCCGCGCGACCTGATCTGGTCGCCACTGGTGGCGCGCTACTTCCTGGGCAAGCAGGGCGAAGCCTTCGACATCATGGCCTGGAATGCCGACGGCACCCGTATGCCGCAGCGCATGCATGCCGACTACCTGCGGCAGCTTTATCTCGACAACGAACTGGCGCAGGGCCGCTACCGCATCGGCGGCCGCTCGGTATCGCTCGGCGATGTCCGCGTGCCACTGTTCGTGGTCGGCACCGTCACCGATCACGTCGCGCCGTGGCGTTCGGTCTACAAGATCCGCAATCTCAAGCGGCTTGGCCACACCAGCTTCGTGCTGACCACCGGCGGCCATAACGCCGGCATCGTCAGCGAACCGGGCCGGCCGCGCCGCCACTTCCAGTTCGGCAGCTGGGATCAGGACAGCGCCTACCAGTCAGCCGAGGAATGGCAGGCCGGTGCCGAGCGGCGTGAGGGCTCCTGGTGGCCGACCTGGCAGGAATGGCTGGCCGAGCGCTCGACGCCGGCCGTGGCCGAACCGCCGGCCATCGGCAACCCCGCCGCCGGCTATCCGGCGCTGGCCGCGGCCCCCGGCGATTACGTGCGGCAGCGCTGAACGCGCCTGCCCGAAAAACACCCAGCCCTAGACCCGTCCAGCGGGCTCTCGACCACCGAGGCGCAGAGGAGCGAACCACAGATGAGCAGGACTGCATTGGTAACCGGCGGCATGGGCGGGCTCGGCGAGGCGATCTGCCTCAAGCTCGAAGCCATGGATTACGAAGTGATCACCACCTATTCGCCCGGTAACCGGAAGGCGAAGGACTGGCTGGCCAAGATGAACGGCGACGGCCATCACTTCCACGCCTTCCCATGCGATGTCGCCGACTACGATTCCGCCGCCGCCTGCTGGCAGGCCGCCGAAGCGGAAGTCGGCCCGATCGATGTGCTGATCAACAACGCCGGCATCACCCGCGACGTCACCTTCCGCAAGATGACCAAGGACGACTGGGACGCGGTCATGAAGACCAATCTCGACTCGGTGTTCAACATGACCAAGCAGGCGCTGCCGGGCATGACCGAACGCAAGTGGGGCCGGGTCATCAACGTGTCGTCGGTCAACGGCCAGAAGGGCGCCTTCGGCCAGACCAACTACTCGGCCGCCAAGGCCGGCATGCACGGCTTCTCGAAGGC
>CAYPJK010000200.1:0-6101 GCA_964411025.1 uncultured Nevskia sp. | reverse complement strand
ATCGCGACCCAGACCGGCGTGCCGGTCGGCACGCCGGTGGTGACCGCCACCTTCAGCGAAGCCGCTGACCCGGCGTCAGTCAATGCGGCCAGCTTCCTGCTCCGCGAAAAGGTCAGCGGTGCGGCTGTTGCCGGCACCGTGAGCTACAGCGGCGTGGTCGCCAGCTACACGCTGGGCGGCCCACTGACGCCGAACACGACCTATGTCGCCACGATCACCACCGCCGTGGTCGACCTGGCCGGCAATCCGGCCCCGAACACGTTCACCTGGGAGTTCACGACCGGCCCGGCGCCGGACGTGACGGCGCCGACGGTCAGTTCCGTCGATCCGGCCGACGCGACCGGCAACGTGCCGGCCAACCGGCGCGTGACGGTGACCTTCAGCGAAGCCATCGATCCGGCGTCCGTCGGCAGCACCGGCTTCACGCTGACCGCGCCTGACGGCAGCGCCGTCGCCGGCACGCTGTCGGTGTCGGGCAATACGCTGACCTTCACCCCGGGCTCGGCGGGCGCGACCGCCCTGCTGGCGCCGAACACCGTCTATACCGGCACGGTCGGCACGGTCATCACCGATCTGGCCGGCAACCCGCTGGCCGCTGGCCGCGTCTGGACGTTCACCACGGGTGCCGTTCTCGACACCACGGCCCCGACGCTGGCCTTGACCGAGCCGGCTGCAGCCGAAACCAATGTGGCCGTCAACGCAACGATCTCGGCTACCTTCAGCGAGCCAATCGATGTCGCCACGCTGACCGCCTCCTCGTTCGTCGTCACCGGCCCGGGGGGCGTGGCGGTTGCAGGCACCTTCGCCTACTCCGGCAATACGGCAACGTTCACCCCGACCTCGCCGCTCGCGGCGTCCACCGGGTACACCGTCACTGTCACCAATGCCGTGACCGATCTGGCCGGCAACGCGTTGACGTCCGGCGTGGTGTCCAATCCGTGGACATTCACCACCGGTCTTGCACCGGATGTCACCTCGCCGTTCACGACGCTGACCTATCCGCCGGCCGGTGCGACCTCGATCTGCATCAACTCCGTGGTCACGGTGACGTTCAACGAGAACATCGATGTGCGGACGCTGACCAGCGACAACTTCTTTGTCGCCGGGCCGGATGGCATTCGTCTTGATGGTTCGCTGAGCTACAACGCCACTTCGCGGATCGCGACCTTCACGCAGTCGGTCAACTTCCAGCCCAATACGGCCTACACGGCGACGGTCACCAACGCCATCACCGACCGCGCCGGCAATCCGCTGGTCGCCGGTGCCATCCCGAATCCGTGGACCTTCACGATCGGCGAGACGACGCTGGTCTGCCAGGCGCCGGTGCCGCTGCGCTCACTGTCGAGCTTCGCCGTGGTGGCTGGCGCCGGGCTGACGATCAGCGACGTGCCGGATCCGAACCCGGCGGTCATGGCGATCACCGGTGACGTCGGCCTGTCGCCCGTCGATACCTGCACCCGCTGCACGACCCCGTTCCTCGGCCTGAATGGCACGCTGTACCAGAACGATGTGGCGGGTGTGGCGGCGCAGGCGCAGAGCGACTTGGTGCTGGCGATCAACGATGCCAAGGGCCGCCTGCAGCGTGCCGATTCCGGCGTGCTGGATGGCCGCACGCTGGCCCCTGGCGTCTACACGGCGGCGACGATGTCGCTGGCCAGCGATGCGACCTTGACCCTCGACGCGCTGGGCGACACCAATGCGGTCTGGGTGTTCCAGGTCGGCGGGGACCTCAGCATCGGCGACCGCGCCCGCCTGCAGTCGCTGCGCGGCGCGCAGTCGAAGAATGTGTTCTGGGTGGTCGATGGCAACGTGCTGGTCGGTCGGAACGTCATCGTTGCGGGTTCGCTCTTCGTCAACGGCAATATCAACGTCGACAACGGCTCCCGCGTCCTGGGCCGCCTGTTGTCGAGCAACGGAGCGGTGACGCTGCGTCGCAACCTCGTTGAAATTCAATAACGCCGGTCCGTCGCGGAAAAACTGCCCTACCTACGGGATACGCTCATGAATTCACGCATCAAAGCCGGCCTGCTCGGCGCTTCACTGCTCGGCATCGCGGCTTCGCCGCAGGCTCAGAACCGTCCGGAAGCCTGGACGCTGACGCCTTTTGTCGGTGGCTACTTGTTCGACTCGAAGCAGGATCTCGAATCCGCTCCGAGCTTCGGCCTGCGCGCCGGCTACAACTTCAACGCCAATATCGGCGCAGAACTGTTCGGCAGTTACCTGCTGACCGAATCCGACCGCGATTCCGGGCCGGATGCCAATGTCGAGCGCAATGTCTACCGCTTTGGCGGCAACCTGCTGTACCACTTCCAGCCGACCAAGAAGCTGGTGCCGTTCGTCGCGGTCGGCTACGGCCGTTACAACATCACGGTGCCGGACCTGAACCGGCCGAAGACCAACAAGTCACTGGCCGAATACGGCGGCGGCCTGAAGTACTTCGTGTCCGATGACTTCGCGCTGCGCGCCGATATCCGCCATTCGATCGGCTTCAGTCCGTCGATCGACAACGTCGAGTACACCTTCGGCGTCACCTGGCAGATCGGCGGTGTCCGTCCGGTGCCGCCGCCGGCAGCGACGGTTGCCGAGCCGGTCGTTTGTGCCGCCTGCGTCATCCCGCCGCGCATCGATAGCGATGGCGATGGCGTCGAGGACGCACTCGACAAGTGCCCGGGCACGCCGAAAGGCCTGAAGGTGGACTCGGACGGCTGCGTGATCACCCAGACGATCGTGCTGCGGGCGATCAACTTCGTGTTCGATACCGCCGATCTGACCGAACCGTCGAAGACGTCGATCGACGAGGTCTACGCGGTGTTCAAGTCGCAGCCGAACCTGAAGCTCGAAGTCGGCGGCCACACCGACTCCAAGGGCAGCGACGCCTACAACCTGAAGCTGTCGCAGCGGCGCGCCGACGCGGTCAAGGCCTACCTGGTCAGCAAGGGCGCCAATGCCGGCAACATCACGGCCAAGGGCTATGGCGAATCCCGTCCGATCAGCAGCAACGACTCGCCGGAAGGCCGTGCTGACAACCGTCGCGTCGAGTTCCGTCTCGACGGCGGGACCGAGTACCTGAAGGTCTACAACGAGGAATCGTCGCGCGAGTCGAAGAAGGCGGCGATCAAGGCCGGCGAGAAGCCGCGCGGCAAGAGCAAGAAGTAAGTCGTTCTGCCTGAGCCGGGGTAGCGCCGAACTCGCTGCCCCGGCTTTTCTTTTGCGCGTCGGTCAGCGGCCGGCAGCCGTCCGCATCGGAGTGTCGATCAGAAGCCGGCTGTTGCCTGGGCCGCTTCCAGTCCCTGGTTGGCCAGCCGGTCGGCGTTCTCGTTACCGGGATCACCGGCGTGGCCCTTGACCCACTTCCAGTCCACCTGGTGCCGCGCGGCGGCGGCATCGAGCCGTTCCCAGAGATCCTGGTTCTTGACCGGCTTCTTGTCGGCGGTCTTCCAGCCGCGCTTCTTCCAGCCGGGCAACCATTCGGTCAGGCCCTGCAGGACGTACTTGGAATCAGTGTGCAAGGTGACGTTGCAGGGCTCACGCAGCGCTTCGAGCGCCGAAATCGCCGCCATCAGTTCCATGCGGTTGTTGGTGGTCGGCGCTTCGCCGCCACTGAATTCCTTCCGGTGCTGTCCGTACTGCAGGAACACGCCCCAGCCGCCGGGGCCCGGATTGCCGCGGCAGGCGCCGTCGGTATACGCGATGACAGCTTTCATTCAGCGGGAGCGTTGATGTCCGGATTGACGGCGCGGGTATTGGCCGCAGTGCCGAGCGCGCGGCCGACCATCGGTCGTACCGACGCCCGGGCCAGCTTGCCGACCAGCGTCATCGGGATCACGCGCTTGCGGGCCACCAGCAGGTAGCCCTCCATCCACGGTTTCACGAGGCTGCCGAGGCTGAACGGTTCGCCGGCCGTGCTCGGCGCGCTCCACGGGAAACCAACGCCGAAGCGGCGCAGTTCGGTCACTTCGAAATCCAGCAGTTCCAGCCAGTCGCCGATCCGGCCGGTGCCGTGGAAGCGCGCGCCGCGCGGAAACGCCCTGGGCCCAAGCCCCAGCAGTCGCCGCAAGCCCCAGAGGCTCCAGGGATTGAAGCCGATGATCATCAGCCGGCCACGATCGGTCAGCACCCGATCGACCTCGCGCAGCAGGTTGTGCGGCGCCGGCGAGAACTCCAGCGTGTGCGGCAGCAGCACGGCGTCGACGCTGTTGTCGAGAATCGGCAGCGATTCCGGATGGATCACCGCCTGGGTGCCGCCTCCGCTGTCGACAAAGCTGCCGATCACGGCGCGATGCAGCATGTCCGCCGATGCCAGCAGGCGCTGGCCGCCCCAGTTGCCAATCTGCAGGCAATGCCGGCCGAAAAGGTTGGGCAGCACCCGCGCCAGTTCGTTTTCCTCGATCGCCAGCAGCCGCTTGCCACGCGGGCTCGCCAGCCAGGCATTGAGCGCCTGGCGGTTGAAAGGCTGGCCTCCGCTGGCAGCAAGTCGCTTGGACATGGTTGACGCACCGGACGGGCGTGGACAGGATGCACGGATGATAACCGTCACTGCTCTTCCCGCGTTTTCCGACAACTACCTGTGGCTGCTGGAACACGACGGGCGGGCCGCTGTCGTCGATCCCGGCGATGCCGCTGTCGTGCAGTCTGCGCTGGCAGCCCGCCGGCTAGAGCTGGCCGCGATCCTGATCACCCACCATCACCCGGATCACATCGGCGGCCTGGCGGCGCTGGCGGCCGCCAGCGGCGCCAGGGTCTACGGCCCGCGCGCCGAGCAGGCCAGGATCCCCGGACTCGACGTGCTGCTCGACGACGGTGGCACCGTCCTTCTGGATGAACTGGGCGTGCAACTGCAGGTGCTGGCAGTGCCCGGACACACGCTGGGCCACATCGCCTATTTCGAAGCGCGCCAACGACTGCTGTTCTGCGGCGACACGCTGTTCATCGGCGGCTGCGGAAGGCTGTTCGAAGGCACACCGGAGCAGATGCACGAATCGCTGTCGCGGCTGGCGGCGCTGCCGGACGATACGGCGGTCTACTGCGCCCACGAGTACACCGCGTCGAACTATGACTTCGCGACCGCCGTCGAGCCTGACAACGCGCGTCTGTCCGAAGCCTTCGCGCAGGTCCAGGCGCGCCGCGCGCAAGGTGTGGCAACGGTTCCCGGCCCGCTTGCGCAGGAACGCGAATTCAACCCTTTCTTGCGCAGTGCAGACCCGGCGATCATGCGCGCCGTGGCCGCGCACGAAGGACGCGGAATCGATGATCCGGTGGCCATCTTCGCAGCCCTGCGCCGTTGGAAGGACGGACACCGACCGCGCGTCCGCTGAACACCCGATTGGTTTCCGTGCGCGATGAGCCTTTTGTTAGACTCGCGCCCCATTTCACATGGTCCCATCACTCCTGAACCACATGGCCCTTCGTTCGTCGAACCGCGCACTGTGGTGCGCGCTGATTGCGTGTCTTCCCTTGACGTGCGGAGCGGCATCTGAAGACGAGATGCTGACCATCGATCAGGAGCTCCAGGCCCTGAAAGCGGAGGTTCTGGACCTCAACCAGAGCGCCCTTCGGACCGAGACGGCATTCCAGTATCCGGACGAGACGCGGGTGTCGATCTTCGTCGGCCTGCAAGCACCTGGCCTGCTCGTCGAGGACGTGGTGATCGCCATCGACAACAATCCGCCGACCGTGCGCAAGTTCGATGTGATCGAATCGGTGTCGCTGCAGCGGCGAGGCCTTTACCGGGCGCTGCGGCTGAACACCACGCCGGGGAGCCATCGAATCCGCGTCGACTTCAGCGGTCGCTACGTCGACGCCAAGCCCGGCACGCCGCCGCTGCGCAGTCACTACGAAGGCGTGTTCGAGAAAACCGTGCAGCCGAGCGACCTTGAGGTGCAGGTCAGCGTCGCTGCCTACGGCAAGCCGGCGACCATCCGGCTGCGTGACTGGAGACCAAATCCGTGAGCCGCATCACCATGCTTCGCAAGCTGATGCTGATGACCGCTGTCACCGTCGCACTGCCGGCGGCGGCCATCGACCGCTATCAGCCGGGCAGCGACAGCGATCCGCGCGTGCGTTCCGCGGACTTCCTGCTGGGCGGTGAGCGTTACTACTCG
>CAYPJK010000199.1:0-6104 GCA_964411025.1 uncultured Nevskia sp. | reverse complement strand
GGCTCGGGTACTCGCCTGCCGCAACCAGTCCGGCGATGTGGACCATGTCGACCCAGAAGTACGCGCCGACCTTGTCGGCAATCGCCCGCATGCGCGCCCAGTCCTTGACCCGCGAGTAGGCCGAGAAGCCGCCGATCAACAGCTTCGGCTTGTGCTCGATGGCCAGCCGTTCCATTTCGTCGGAGTTGATCAGGCCGGTTTCCGGGTCCAGGCCATAGGGCACGATCTTGTACTGCTTGCCGGAGAAGTTGGCCGGGTGGCCGTGCGTCAGGTGCCCACCCTGCGCGAGGTTCATGCCCATCACGACGTCGCCGGGGGCGACCAGCGACAGGAAGATCGCAGCATTGGCCTGGGCGCCCGAATGCGGCTGGACGTTGGCGTAGTCGCAGTCGAACAGCTGCTTCAGACGGTCGATCGCAAGCTGCTCGGCGATGTCCACGTACTCGCAGCCGCCGTAGTAGCGCTTGCCCGGATAGCCCTCGGCGTATTTGTTGGTCAGCTGCCCGCCCTGTGCTTCCATCACCGCCGGGCTTGCGTAGTTCTCCGACGCAATCAGTTCAATGTGCGCTTCCTGTCGACCTGCTTCGGCGACCAGCGCAGCGTTGAGTTCGGGATCGGCGACAGCGAGCGACGGGGCGTTGGTGAACATGGGTGCGTCTTCGGGAAGAAAGGGAAAGGGAGTCTGGCGAGGGATCAGTCGACGACTTCGAGCATCAGATCAAGCGCACGGCGCGCCGGCACGGCGACGTCCTTCGACACCTGGATGCGGTTGACGACCGTGCCGGCCACGAGGTTGTCGAGCACCCAGGCGAGATGCTGCGGATCGGTGCGGAACATCGTCGAGCACATGCAGACCATCGGCGACATGAACTGCACGGTGACGCCTTTCGGCTTCATCTCGTCGCGCAGCCGGTTGACCAGGTTCAGCTCGGTGCCGACCAGCCAGTGCGAGCCGGGCTCGGCGGCGCGGACGACGCGCAGGATGTATTCGGTGGAGCCGACGAAGTCCGAGGCCTGGCAGACCTCATAGGAATTCTCCGGATGGCTGATCACGTGGCCGTGTGGCACTTCGCGGCGGAACTTCTCGATCTGCGCCGGATGGAACATCTGGTGGACCGAGCAGAAGCCCTTCCAGAGGATGATCCTCGCGTTGCGGATCTGCTCCACCGTCAGCCCGCCCTGCGGCTGCGTGAAATCCCAGGTGACCATCTGCTCCAGGGGCAAGCCCATCGTCAGGCCGGTGTTGCGACCGAGGTGCTGGTCCGGGAAGAACAGCACCTTTTCGCGGCGGCCGAACGACCATTCGAGCACCGCGCGGGCGTTCGAAGACGTGCAGACGATGCCGCCGTGGTTGCCGCAGAACGCTTTCAGGTCAGCCGCCGAGTTGATGTAGGTCACCGGCGTGACCACCTCATCCGGATTCAGGATCTGCGACAGCTCGTCCCAGCACTTGCGGACCTTGACGAGGTTGGCCATGTCGGCCATCGAGCAGCCGGCAGCGAGGTCCGGCAGGATCACCTGGCGCTGGCCGTCCGTGACGATATCGGCGACTTCGGCCATGAAGTGCACGCCGCAGAACACGATGTATTCGGCGGCGGTCTTGGCCGCGAGTTGCGACAGCTTCAGCGAATCGCCCGAGAAATGGGCGTGCTTGAACACTTCGTCGCGCTGGTAGTGGTGGCCGAGGATCGCGAGGCGATCGCCGAGGATCGCTTTCGCGGCCACGATGCGGGCGTCGCAGGATGCGTCGTCCAGCAGGTTGAACTGATCGATCTTCAATGCGGCCGACATGCCGTACCTCCTTCCTTCGCCGCCGGGATCGCCGTGCGGCAGTGCATCATTCTACGGGGCAGGAACCTGTCCCGGCAGTGGCGAGAAGCTCAGCGGACAGTCGCCCGCCGGCGTCGCGAGTGGCGCCACCGAGGTGTAGGTGCTGGTGGCGGTGAATGGCGTGCCCGTGGCGTTGGCAATCGTGGCGGTGATCGTCGAGGTGCCCGGCGTGACGCCGGCCGAGCCGACCAGGCCCGCCGACAGCGGCAGCGAGCTGACGATGGCAATGCCGTTGTCGCTGGACGCGAAGACGGCGCGGCGCGTCACGTCCTGCTGGGCGCCGCTGGCATAGGTCCCCACCACGCGGGTCCGGCAGACGTCGGCCGAACCGGCGACCGAGGACAGCGCGGCCGGCTCCAGCGCGATGCTGACCAGCGTGTCGGCGACCACGGTCTGCTGGATCGTCGGCGCATGGCGGGCGGGGACCGTTTCCGGCGGCGTCGGCGTGACGATGGTCGGCGCGGTGACGGTCAGGGTCACCGGATCGCCGGCGGCGATCGCCGTGAGCAGGTTCGGCACGCCGAGGAAGGCACTCAGGAAATTGGCAATCGTGATGTTGGTGGTGGTGATCGTCGAGAACGGGCTGACGTTCTGCTCGGGGCCACTTTCATCGAAGCCGGCCAACACCACGTAGCGCTCCGAATTCGGGGCAATCAGCGGCTGGGCGCCGAACTCCGGCTCCATGCGGATCGAGCGGATCGGCGACACCGAGAACTGGGCGGCGATGCTGTCGTTGCAGGTCGCGAACTTGGCGCGCGCGGTCAGCGTGCGGGCATCGGCGGTCGTGGCCGCGATCAGGCCATCGGAATTGATCGAGGCAATCACCGCATTGGCATCGTTGCTGACCGAGGTCACCGAGGTGCCCGGCACGTCCGTGTCGAAACTCCAGGTCGCAGTCGAATCGACCAGGGTCGAGGTGCCATTGAGGTTGGCGATCAGGGTCAGGTCCACCGAGGTCGACGGCCCGAGCTTGAATGCGCTGGTGACGGTCGGATCGGTCGGCGAGCTGGCGGCCGGCAGGTCTTCGGTCAGGCTGGTGCCGATGTTGCGCTGGGCCAGCCGGATGTCCGGCTTCGGCATCACCCGCAGGTCGATGGTGTCGGTCAGGTTGCTGAACGAGGCGGTCACCCGCACCCGCTGCTCGGCCGCCGTCGGGCTGACCGGCGTCAGCACGCCGCCCGCCTGCGTGGTCGTGGCATCGCGGCGGAAGTTGCTGATGGTCAGGAACGGCTCGTCCGCCGGCTGCACCGACCAGGTGACGCGCTGGGTGAAATCGGCCGACGTGCCGTTCTCGAAGAACAGCGTCGCGGTCAGTCCCGAACGCAGGCAGACGTAGGTGTCGCCGGTATCGGCATCCAGCGCGCCGGTCGGACCGTTGATGACCAGACGCGTCGGGCCGGTGCCGCCACCGATCGGGTTGCAGCCGGCCAGCAGCACGAGGCTGGCCGTCAATGCCGCCAGCGGAACGGCGCGCGCAAGCGAGGAGCGTCGGGTCATCGTCATGTGAACTTCAAGCCTCGGCAGACACGGGACGCGGTGCGGCAGCAGCCGGCGCCACGGTGGAGCGGATCGACAGCTCGCGCAGCTGCTTGCCGTCGACGGTGCCGGGGGCGTTGGTCAGCGGGCAGTGGGCGGTCTGGGTCTTCGGAAAGGCAATCACTTCGCGGATCGACTGCGCACCGGTCATCAGCATCACCAGGCGGTCAAGGCCAAGCGCGATGCCGCCGTGCGGCGGCGCGCCGAACTTCAGCGCGTCGAGCAGGAAGCCGAACTTCTCGCGGGCTTCGTCATCGCTGATGCCGAGCAGCCGGAACACCGCGCTCTGCACGTCGGCGCGGTGGATACGGACCGAGCCGCCGCCGACTTCGACGCCGTTCAGCACGAGGTCATAGCCCTGCGACAGCACGGTGCCCGGATTGGCTTCGATTTCGGCGACGTCGAACACCTTCGGCGCGGTGAAGGGGTGGTGCAGCGCCACCCAGCGGCCGTCGTCTTCTTCGAACATCGGCCAGTCGACCACCCACAGCGCACGCCAGGTGCCGGTCGCGGTGAAACCGAGGTCGAGACCGACCTTGATCCGCAGCGCGCCCATCGCATCGCAGACCACCTTGAACTTGTCGGCGCCGAAGAACAGCAGGTCACCGTCGACGGCACCCGTGCGCTCGATGATGCCGGCCAGCGCGGCGTCGGACAGGTTCTTGACGATCGGCGACTGCAGGCCGTCGCGGCCTTTCGCAGCCCATTCGTTGACCTTGATCCAGGCCAGGCCACGGGCGCCGTACTGGCCGACCAGCTTGGTGTAGTCGTCGATCTGGCTGCGGGGGATCTTGCCGCCGCCCGGCACCCGCATGACCACCACCCGGCTCTTGGGGTCAGCGGCCGGCGCGGCGAACACCTTGAACTCGGAATCGGCGACGAGATCCTTGATCTCGACCAGTTCCAGCGGGTTGCGCAGGTCCGGCTTGTCGGAGCCGTAGCGGCCCATTGCCTCGGCGTAGCTCATGTGCGGCAGCTTGCCGAGGTCGACGTTCATCACTGTCTGGAACAGGTCGACGAACATCACCTCGATCATCGCCATGATCTCGTCCATCGACAGGAACGAGGTCTCGACGTCGAGCTGGGTGAATTCCGGCTGGCGGTCGGCACGAAGATCTTCGTCGCGGAAGCAGCGGGCGATCTGGTAGTAGCGGTCGAGCCCGCCCATCATCAAGAGCTGCTTGAACAGCTGCGGCGACTGCGGCAGCGCGAAGAACTTGCCTTCGTGCGTGCGGCTCGGCACCAGGTAGTCGCGCGCGCCTTCCGGCGTGGCGCGGGTCAGGATCGGCGTCTCGACATCGATGAAGCCGAGTTCGTCCATCTTGTTGCGGATGCGCCGGATCACGTCGTGGCGCAGGCGAAGGTTCTTCTGCATCAGCGGCCGGCGCAGATCGACGTAACGGTACTTGAGCCGGGTTTCCTCGCCGACGGTGTCGTCGTCAAGCTGGAACGGCGGCGTTTCCGCCTTGTTCAGCACCTCGATCGAACGGCCCAGCACCTCGATGCGGCCGGTCGGCAGGTTCGCATTGACGGTGCCTTCCGGACGGGCGCGAACCAGGCCGGTGATCTGCACGACAAATTCGCTGCGCAGGCGCTCGGCGGCGGCGAAGGTTTCGGCGTTGTCCGGGTCGAACACCACCTGCACCAGGCCTTCGCGGTCGCGCAGATCGATGAAGATGACGCCGCCGTGGTCACGGCGACGCTGCACCCAGCCGCACACCTGAACGGTCTGGCCGGTGAGCTGCTCGGTCACCTGGCCGCAGTAATGGGAACGCATCATCGGGATCACGCAACGGGAGGGAAAGACTCGGGATTGTACCGCCCGGCACCGGCCCTGTGTTCAGCGCGGCGGGTTCGCGGCACCGGGCAACGGGCCGCCGCCGGGGGCGACGACACCGAGCGAAATGATGTAACGCATGCCCTCCTCGACCGGAATGTCGAGAAACCGCAGGTCTTCGGCCGGCACCTGCATGATGAAACCGCCGGTCGGATTCGGCGTGGTCGGCACGAACACCGGAATCAGTGGTCGCCCGGCCGCCTCGCGCACCACCTGGACCGGGTCGCCGGTCTGGAAGCCGATCGTCCACAGCCCCGGCCGCGGCCATTCGATCAGCACCACCCGCTTGAACGCGGTGGAATCGCGCGAGAACAGCGTCTCGGCCAGCTTCTTGACGCCGCCGTACAGGGTCCGCACCAGCGGGATGCGGAACAGCAGATCCTCGGCCCAGCCGAGCATCCGGCTGCCGAGGAAATTGGCCGCCAGCGCGCCGGTGCCGAGCACCAGGCCAACGCTGAGCAGCGCGCCGAAGCCGGGGAAATTCGGCCGCAGCGACTCCGGCACCAGCAGCAGGCTGGTATCGAGCAGGCCAATCAGGAAACGGATGACCAGCAGCGTCGCCGCCAGCGGCACCCAGATCAGCAGGCCGGCGAACAGCCACTGGCGCAGCACCGTCGTCAGCAGCCGGAACCGCGGCTCGGGAGCCGCCGCCGGTCCTCCCGGTTCGACCGGCGCAGTCACCGGCTCAGGACGTCGACGAAGCGGCCGGCGCGGCCGGTGCAGCCGCCGCCTTCTCGGCCGGCTTGTCGGCCTTGGCGCTGCTGTCGCTGCCGCCCTCGACCAGGTTTCGCTTGGTGTCGGAACCGGACTTGAAGTCGGTTTCGTACCAGCCGCCGCCCTTCAGACGGAAGCCGGCGGCGGAAATCTGCTTGACCAGGCCCGGCTTGTTGCAGGACGGGCA
>CAYPJK010000198.1:0-6116 GCA_964411025.1 uncultured Nevskia sp. | reverse complement strand
TGCCGAGGCCGCCGGCAAACTTCGACAGCATCGCGTTGTCGTGGATCGCATTGAAGATGCCGTGCAGATCGTCCGGTACCTGCGTCAGGTAGCACGACGACAGCTGCGGCCGCAGCGTGCCGGAGTTGAACAGGGTCGGCGTCGACGACATGAAATCGAACGACGACATCAGTGTGTAGAACTCGATCGCACGGGCTTCGCGGTCGATCTCGTTCATCGCCAGCCCCATCGCCACACGCATGAAGAACGCCTGCGGCAGCTCGAAGCGGGTCTTGTTGCTGTGGATGAAGTAGCGGTCGTACAGCGTCTGCAGGCCCAGGTAGTCGAACTTGGCGTCGCGCTCCGGCAGCAGTGCGCGGCCAAGCTGTTCGAGATCGAACAGGCACAGCTTGGAATCCACCAGTTCCAGCTCGGCGGCCTTGTGGATGAACTCGCGGAAGTAGTCGGCGTAGATCGCCTTCATGTCCTCGAAGGTCGGCCGGGTTTCGGTCATGCCGAGGAAGCTCAGCGCCTCGTGGCGCATCGCGTCGCACAGCAGGCGGGCCGACACGTAGGTGTAGTTCGGCTCCTTTTCGATGCGGGCGCGGGCCGCCAGGGTCAGCGCCTGGCTCAGTTCGGCTTCGGCGATGCCGTCGTAGAGATCGCGCAATGCCGAACCCAGCACCTCGGCAGCATCGACCCCGCTCAGGCCGGCACAGGCTTCGGTGACCACGCGCTGCAGGCGCGCCTGGTCGAGCGGCAGCAGGCGGCCGTCATCCATCTTCACGTTGAGCGCCGGCGCCTCGATCTGCACCGAACGGGCGGCGGTTTCGGCGGCGCGGGCGCGCGCCCGCTCCTCGCGATACAGCACGTAGTCGCGGGCCACCTTGTGCTCGCCGGCGCGCATCAGGCCGAGTTCGACCTGGTCCTGGATATCTTCAATATGCAGGGTGCCGCCGCTGGACAGGTGACGGGTCAGCGCGGCGACCACGGAAGCGGTCAGTTCGTTGACCCGATCGCGCACCCGGGCGCTGGCGGCTGCCTGGCCACCCTCGACGGCGAGGAACGCCTTGGTCAGCGCAATGGCGATCTTGTTGGCGTCGAAGTTGGTGACCTTGCCGTTGCGGCGGATCACCTTGATGGCGCCCGGAGCGGTCGCGGCCAGTTCGGCGGCGCTGGCGGTCGGCGCCACTTTTTCGTTGCCGGTGTTGGGGTTGGGCGCGCGCGTCGACGTCGCGGAAACGTTCTGGGTCTGCATGAGTTCGGATTCTCCCCGGGAAGAAGGGCGGCTGCGGCGGCGGATCGTTGCAACCCGCCAAGTATTTGGTTTACCCAATATATAGGGGTTCAATCTTCGGTCAACCCCAACATGGTGTGTCCAAAGCTGTGCACAGCCACCGGGGCCGGCGGTGGACAGGCTGTGGACAAGCCACTTAAGCCGCCGTCCTGATTGGGCTTATCGCAGGCCGCAACGGCCGCGCTGCGAAGCCGGATCCGCCGCTGCTGGCGCGGCCGCGCCCCAAGTCGGCGCAGCGAAGCCGACGAACGGTCGCTGGCGGCGGTGCAAACTGTCGGCGCTGGCCAGGCCGGCAGACGCCGCTGCGGGGCGGGGCGGTTGTCGGGGTCGACACCGGCCTGCCATCGGCCGGATCGAGAATGGCGCGGGATTTGCCTCGTACTCGGGTCAGGCGGCGGCGAGTCGCCGCAGGTCTGATCATGGCTTCCGTTTGTGACCCCGTGCCGGAAACCCTGCCGGCAATGAATTATGACTACTAGCCCCTGGCCTGCACCGCTTCGCAAAATAGCGCCAGCCGGTCCTAAACTTGCTGACCCAACCCCCGATAAGCATTAGACAAGTTGCATATCCTTCTTCCGGTTTGCCCCGTATTCCAGGAATCGTTCCCATGACGCTGCTGCCTGTCCTTCTTGCCGGTGGTGCCGGCTCGCGCCTCTGGCCACTGTCGCGCGAGCAGTACCCGAAGCAGTTTCTTGCGCTGACCAACGCGCACAGCCTGTTGCAGAACACCGCGCTGCGCACCCAGACGCTCGCCAACGTGGCGCCGCCACTGGCGATCTGCGCCGAATCGCACCGTTTCATCGTTGCCGAGCAGCTGCGCGCCGTGAACATGACCGGCGCCAAGGTGCTGCTGGAGCCGGAAGGCCGCAACACCGGTCCGGCCACCACCTGTGCCGCGCTGCTGGCCGCCGAACTGTATGGCCCGGAAACGGTGCTGTTCGTGATGGCCGCCGATCACACGATTCCTGACGAGGCCGCGTTCGCGAAGGCCTCGGCGATCGCCGTCGAGGCCGCCAAGGCCGGCCACATCGTCAGCTTCGGCATCCAGCCGACCCACCCGGAAACCGGCTTCGGCTACATCAAGGCCGGCACGCCGCTGCCGGTCGACGGCGCCCGCCTGATCGCCGAGTTCGTCGAGAAACCGCCGCTGGCCAAGGCCAAGGAATTCCTCGAGGTCGGCGGCTACTACTGGAACGGCGGCATGTTCCTGTTCCGCGCCGACGTCTTCCTGGCCGAAGTGCAGCGCCTGGAGCCGGAGATGTACGACGCCTGCGTCAGCTCGCTCGCCAACGGCCAGCGCGACGCCGATTTCGTGCGCCTGCATGGCCCGTCGTTCGGCAATGCCCGCAACGAGTCGATCGACTACGCGGTGATGGAAAAGACCGACAAGGCGGCGCTGGTCGTGCTCGATGCCGGCTGGGACGACGTCGGCTCCTGGAACTTCCTGGCCAAGCTGCCGCAGGTCGATGCGCGCGGCAATGTCGCCCGCGGCGACGTCATGGTCGAGGACTGTGACGGCACGCTGGTGCACGGCACCCATCGCCTGGTCACCGTGCTGGGCCTGAAGGACACCGTGGTGGTCGAAACCGTCGACGCGATCCTGGTCGCCTCGCGGGACCGCCTGCAGGACGTCAAGAAGGTCGTGCAGCGCCTGAAGGCGGCCAAGCGCACCGAGGCGCTGGCGCGGCCGCGCGTCTACCGGCCCTGGGGCTGGTACGAAACGATCTCGCTGTCCGACCGTTTCCAGGTCAAGCGGATCATGGTCAAGCCGGGCGAGAAGCTCAGCCTGCAGATGCACCACCACCGCGCCGAGCACTGGGTGGTCGTCAACGGCACGGCCCGCGTCACCAACGGCGAGAAGGTGTTCCTGCTCGGCGAGGACGAGTCGACCTACATCCCGCTCGGCCACACGCACCGTCTGGAGAACCCGGGCAAGGTGCCGCTGGAGCTGATCGAAGTGCAGTCCGGCAGCTATCTCGGCGAGGACGACATCGTCCGCTTCGAAGACGTCTACGGCCGTACGCCGGTGCCGGCGGGCATGCCGTAAGCGTCGCCGCGGGACCCGACGCCGGGTGGAGCGCTCTTTTCCCGAGCGATCCCCCGGCGTTTTCGCATGCGGCTCAGAGCGCGCCCTGGTTGACGCGCCTCGACAGTGCCTCCGCCGATTCGCGACGTTCGCTGTAGCGGTCGACGAGATGGTCGGAGACATCGCGGGTGAGCAAGGTGAACCGCACCAGTTCTTCCATGACGTCGACCACGCGCTCGTAGTAGCTCGACGGTTTCATGCGGTCGTCGTCGCCGAATTCGAGGAAGGCCTTAGCGACCGATGACTGGTTGGGGATGGTGATCATCCGCATCCAGCGGCCGAGCAGGCGCATCTGGTTCACCGCGTTGAAACTCTGGGACCCGCCAGACACCTGCATCACCGCCAGCGTCTTGCCCTGGGTCGGGCGCACCGCACCGCTGTTCAGCGGAATCCAGTCGATCTGCGCTTTCATGATTCCGGTCATCGCGCCGTGCCGTTCCGGCGAGGTCCAGACCATGCCTTCGCACCACTCGGTCAGCGCTCGCAATTCCTGCACCTTGGGATGCGTATCCGGCGCGTCGTCCGGCAACGGCAGGCCCGCAGGATCGAAGATCCGCGTTTCCGCGCCCAGTGCCTGCAGCAAGCGCGACGCCTCGAAGCTCAGCAGTCGGCTGAACGAGCGGGGGCGCAGCGAGCCGTAGAGCAGTGCGATCCGCGGCGGATGATCGGTGCGTGTCGCCGGCGTCAGCGCTGCCAGCGACGGCACCCGGAACTCGGTAGCGTCGATGTTCGGCAGATCAGCGAGGCTGGACACGACGGCCCTCCGCGTCGATCACCGCTTCGCCATCTTCCTTGCTGAAGGCACCTCGCTGCGCCTCGGTCAGCAGGTCCAGCACCTTTTCCGACGGCCGGCACAGCGCCACGCCGAGCGGTGTCGACACGATCGGCCGGTTGATCAGGATCGGGTGGGCGAGCATCGCGTCGATCAGCTGGGCGTCGCTCAGGCCCGGATCGTCGAGCCCCAGCGTGGCGTACGGCGTGCCCTTCTCGCGCAGGAAGCTGCGCACCGGCTGGCCGCTGCGGGCGATCAGGGCGACCAAGGTCGCGCGGTCCGGCGGGGTCTTCAGGTATTCGATGACGGTCGGCTCGAGGCCGGCGTTGCGGATCATCGCCAGCGTGTTGCGCGACGTGCCGCAGGCGGGGTTGTGCAGGATGGTGATGCTCATGTCGGAAGCGGGTCTGGACGAAAGGAAGGCCACAGCCAGCCGCCGGCCAGACCGCCAAGTGCGGTGCCGAGCAGCTGGGCGATGACGAAGCCGCCGACATCGGCGGGCGCGATGCCGGCGAAGCTGTCGGTCAGGCTGCGGGCGACGGTGACGGCCGGGTTGGCGAAGCTGGTCGATGCGGTGAACCAGTACGCGCCGGTGATGTAAGCCGCGATCAGCAGCGGCGTCCACTGCGGGCGGCTGGCGCGGCTGCCGAGCACGGTCAGCACCAGGGCGAAGGTCGCCACTGTCTCGGCGATCCACAGCCCGGTGCCGTGGCGCAGCCGCTGGCCGGTCTGCAGCAGCGGCAGCTCGAACATCGCATGGGCCAGCACCACGCCGGCCACCGCGCCTGCGAGCTGCGCCGGCAGGTAGGCCGCGAACCGGCGGGCCGGCAGCTCGCCGCGCAGCCAGCACAGCGCCGACACCGCCGGATTGAAGTGGGCGCCAGACAGCGGCCCGAAGATCACGATCAGCACCAGCAGGCCGCAGCCGGTGGCGAGGCTGTTGGCCAGCAGCGCCAGCGCCTGGTTCCCGCCGCCCAGACGCTCGGCCATGATCCCGGAGCCGACCACCACCGCCAGCAGCAGGGCGCTGCCCAGCGCTTCGGCGATCACGGCCCGTGCCGCTGCTGGGCTGCACACTGCGCCGGCCTCAACCGCAGCAGTTCGGTGCCGCCTTCGGCCCGCAGCTGCTGCGCGCGGCCGGTGCGGTGGTCGCCGCGCCCGCCTCGGCGGATGGCGTGCAGCTGCCGCTCTGGCGCAGCAGGTCCGGCCCGGTGCCGCCGAACATCGGCACGCTGCCGAGCGTGTGGAAATTCTCCCAGGCGATGCCCTGCGGGTCCTGCAGCCAGGTTTTGTCCGAGCGTGCGTAGCAGCAGGTGGCGCCGTGCTCGGCGACGCCCGCGAGGCCCGCTGCCGCAAAGCGCGTTTCGAGCGCGGCCAGCTCGTCGTCGGAGTCGACCTGCAATCCCAGATGGTTGATGCCGATCGTGCTGCCGCACTGCTGGTGCGAGATCGCGAAATTGATCCGCGGGTCGTCGAGCATCCATTTCGCGTAGCCCGGCTGGCTCACCGTCGGCGCGCTGCCGAACAGCTTGGAATAGAAGCCGATGCTTTCATCGAGGTCTTTCACCGACACATGGACGTGGAAGCGATTCATTTCGGTACTCCGGAGTGGGGGCAGGCAGTTAGGAAGACAGCGGGTACAGCGGTCAGCAGCAGGAAGCGGGCGCCGGGCAGCAGCCGGCTGCGTCGGCAGCGGTGCCGGTGTCGGTATTCGCAGGCGCACAGCTGGCGCTGTCGCCTCGACAGCAGTTCTCGGTCAGGAAGGCCAGCAGCGCGCCCATGCGCGCGAAGTTGGCGGCGTAGATCACGTAACGGCCGTCGTGGCGCGGGATCACCAGCCCGGCGCGGTCGAGTTCCTTGAGATGGAACGACAGCGTCGCCGGCGCCACGCCCAGCGCGTCGGCGATCCGCCCTGCCGACAAGCCGTCCGGGCCGGCTACCACCAGCGTGCGGAACACCGCCAGCCGGGTTTCCTGGGCCAT
>CAYPJK010000197.1:0-6117 GCA_964411025.1 uncultured Nevskia sp. | reverse complement strand
CAAGGACCTGGTCACCCAGGAATGGCTGGAGAAGGACTTCATCCCGGTCGTGCAGCAGCGCGGCGCGGCGATCATCAAGGCGCGCGGCCTGTCGTCGGCGGCCTCGGCCGCTTCCGCTGCGGTCGACCATATGCGCGACTGGGCGCTGGGTTCGAACGGCAAGATCGTGTCGATGGGCGTGCCGTCGGACGGCAGCTACGGCATCGCACCGGGCGTCGTCTACGGCTACCCGTGCATCTGCAAGAACGGCGACTACGAGATCGTCCAGGGCCTGTCGGTCGACGATTTCTCGCGTGCCCGCATGACGGTCACCGAGAACGAGCTGCGTGAAGAACGCGCCGCTGTCGAAGACCTGCTGAAGTAAGCGGCACCCCGCCTGCGGCGGCCGGATCGGCTTCGGTCCGTCCGCCGCAGGCGCCCCTTTTCCATCCTTGCTGTTCCGGCACCGGAGATCGGCCGTGACTTCTCCCTGGCTCCGCGTCGCCGTGCTGGCCGCGATCACCTTCCTGGTCGCCACGCCGGCTCGTGCGTTCGACATCCGCACCCGCAGCGACAACCCGCTGATCAGCCCCGAAGCGATGAAGGCGCGCGCGCTGGAAATCGCCGCCGAGATCGGCACCCGCATTCCCGACGACCCGCGCATTCGCGTGTCGGTCTACAGCCGTTCGCATGATTCCCGGATCGCCGGCTCGCAGATCTACCTGCACCGCATCCAGCTGACCAAGGCGATCACCAGCGCCGCGCCGTATCCGTACGCCGGCTACCTGCCGCTGCGCTCGGTGGAGCGCTATGGCGTGGACGCCGAAGCCGGTGTCCGCGAGCAGTTCGACGAGGCCCTGCGCGCGTTCTTCCGCCAGATGCTGGCGCAGGACCCGAACCGCGAACTCGAGTAAGCGCCGCCGCATCCGATGCAGATCTATCGGCTCAACCGGCAGGGCGAATGCCCGGTGCGGCTCGACCGCGTCGATGCGCTCCCGGCGGAAGGCTTCATCTGGCTGGACTTCACCCGCAGCGATGCCCGCGAATGGCCGCAGTGGGCGGAACGGCTGACCGGCGAGAAGATCCACGACGCCCATATTTCCGACAGCTTCAACGGTGACCATCCGTCGTACTACGACGGCACCGAGGACTACGACATGCTGATCTTCCGGGGCCTGACGCCGGAAGACTGCGAGTCGGCCACCGATCTGATCGTCACCAAATCGGCCGCCTTCTTCCTGTTCGACCGCCTGCTGATCACCGTGCACGCGGCCGAGAACGTGTCGTTCCAGCGCGTGAAGGAGAAGTTCTGCGAAACCCGGCTGCGCTTCCCGTCGACCCCGGTGGGCCTGGTGCACGCGATCCTCGACATCATGGTCGACCGCTACCTGACCATCGTCGACGAGCTGGAAGACCGGCTGGAAAAGCTCCAGGACGCGCTGCTCGATCCGAAGGATCCGTTCGACGACTGGCAGGAGCTGCTCAACTACCGTAAGCAGGCCCACCAGTTCGAGCTGCTGTGCGAGCACAACCTGCAGACCATCGGCACCTGGCGCCGGCGGATGCGGATCGAGCTGACCGAGAACCAGCGCGTGCGCCTCGACGATCTGGTCGAGCATCTCACCCGCGTCCAGGTCCACGGCGATGCGCTGCAGAAGGATGTCGAGGTCGCCGTGCAGCTGCACTTTGCGGCAATGAGCCATCGCACCAACGAGATCGTGCGCACCCTGACGGCGGTGTCGATCGTGTTCTTCCCGTTGACGCTGATCACCGGCATCTACGGCATGAACTTCGAGTACATGCCGGAACTGAAATGGCGCTATGGCTATTTCGGCGTGCTGGCGCTGCTGGCCACCCTCGGCATCGGCCTGGTGATCTGGCTGAAGCGACGCAAGGTGTTCTGACGCGGAAGTCCGCCGCTGGGCGCGCTACTGCGGCACCCAGCGCTTGGCCAGCTTGCGCTGCAGCGTGCGCCGGTGCATGCCGAGCCGGCGCGCGGTCTCGGAGATGTTGAAGTTGGTCTCGGCCAGCACTTCGTGGATGCGCTCCATTTCCAGCGTCTTGATCGAGGTCGGGCGGGCGGTCAGCGGCGGCTCGGCCGCTTCTGCCGTCGCTTCGCCGTTGAACGCGGCTTCGATGTCGTCGGTATTCGACGGCTTGATCAAGTAGTTGCTGGCGCCGAGCTTGATCGCTTCCACTGCCGTGGCGATGCTGGCGAAGCCGGTCAGCACCACGATCAGCAGCTCCGGATCGTGCTCGTGCAGATGGCGCACCACCGCCAGCCCGGATTCCTGACCGAGCTTGAGATCGACCACCGCATGCGTCGGCGTCACCGTGGCCAGCAGGCTGAGCGCGGCATCGAGGCTGGCGGCGGCATGCACGGCGTAGCCGCGCCGCTCGAAGGAGCGGCGCAGGGTGCGGGCGAAGGATTCATCGTCCTCGACCAGCAGCAGGGTCCGGGGTTCGGTCATCGCGTTCAGGTCTCGACCATCAGCGCGGCCATCGGCAGCCGCAGAGTGACCACCGCGCCGCCGTCCGGCGCATTGGCGGCCCGGGCGTCGCCGCCCAGCTTGCGCATCACGTTGACGACCAGGAACAGACCCAGGCCACTGCCCGGCCGCTGCTTGCTCGACTGATAGGGCTTGCCAAAGTTCGCCAGCATCGCCGGGCTGAAGCCGGGGCCCCGGTCGCGCACCGTCACCACCAGTTCACCGCCGTGGCAGCGCAGGCTTAAACACACCCAGTCCGGGGACACTTCGCGGGCGTTGTCGAGCACGTTGAACAGCATCTGCCGCAGCGACGTATCGGAGACGATCGGCGTGCGTCGGAACGCCACCTCGTCCAGCGGCGTCTCGATGCTGACCGTCAGCGGCACGCCCGGCGACACCTCGCCCCAGCGATCGACCAGCGTGTCGAGCGACTCGGCCACCGTGGTCAGCGCCGGGGCTTCGCCACGCGCTTCGCCGGCCGTCATCAGGATGCCGCCGACGATGCCCTTGCAGCGCTGCAGCGCGGCGTCCATGTCATCCAGTTCCTGGCGCAGGTCCGGGTCGTCGCGGAACACTGCCATGCGCTTCCAGTCGCCGAGGATCACCGACAGCGTGGCCAGCGGCGTGCCCAGCTCGTGGGCGGCGCCGGAGGCCAGCAGGCCGATGCGGACGATGTGGTCGTGCTCCGCCGCCTGCTGGCGCAGATCGGCCAGGCCCTGGTCGCGACGGCGCAGGTTGGCGCTGATCCGGCCGGTGAACAGCACCAGCAGCACCACCACCAGCAGGAAGCAGACGAACATGCCGACGACGTGCAGCTGGAACAGGTGGGCGGCGTCGCCGGCCGCGCTGCCCACCACCAGCGGCACATGGAAGCGCATCAGCAGGCCGAAACACAGGCCGGCGAGCGCCGCCAGCACCCAGGTCGACCAGGCTTCAAGCAATACCGCGCCGAGGGTCACCTGCAGCACGTACAGGAACGCGAACGGATTGCTGGCGCCGCCACTCAGGTACAGCAGCGCAGTCAGCGCGCTCAGATCGAACACGAGGCCCGCCATCAGCTCGGCGTTGCGCACCTCCCCGCCCAGGCGCGGCCGCAGCATGCTGAACAGGTTCAGCAGCACCAGCAGGCCGACGATGCCGAACATCGGCGCCATCGGCAGCTGCAGGTCGAGCAGCAGCGTGCCGAGCACGATGGTGAACGCCTGGCCGAACACGGCCAGCCAGCGCAGCTGCACCAGCAGCATCGCGTTCTGCTGGTTGGCGGTTTCACCAAGCGAGTCGAGCAGCGACAGCCGGCGCGCGGAGGACAGGACTTCGGACATGCCGCGCATGCTAGCGCCGATGCCCATGATCACGTGCTGCCCAGCGGATTCCTCGCCGGCCGCAGCAGCAGGCCGATCGCCGCCAGCACCATCAGCGCCAGCCCGTACCAGGTCAGGGCATAGACCAGATGGTTATCGGCGAAACGGATCACCGTCAGGCCGCCGACCGGCCCGCCCGCCAACGACGATTCGGCATCGGCGTCGAGAAAGTACGGCGCCACGCGGTCCGGCGGCAGGCCACGGGCGGCGGCGATCGCGGCGACATCGCGCGAGTACCAGCGGTTGCCGGCCGGGTCGTTGTGGCGCAGGAAGCCGCCGTTCGGCTCGCTGAGCCGCAGCAGGCCGGTGACGGTGACCGGTCCGGCGATCTGCGCAGCGGCGCGGGTCGCCGGATCGCGATGCGCCGCGTCGACGAAGCCGCGATTGACCAGCAGCCAGTCGCCGGCGTCCGTCTGCAGCGGTGTCAGTACCCAGCAGCCGGGGCCGCGTTCGGTAACGGCCTGCGTGCAGGCTTCGAGATCGTGGTGGAACACGCCGTCGGCGCGCAGCCGGCGATAGGCATCATCGCGGCCGATGGCCGGCCACTGCTCGGCGCCGGGCGTCGGCACTGGCGACGCGGCCAGATGCTGCGCCACCTGTTCGACCAGCGCCCGCTTCCACTCGCGCCGCGCCAGCTGCCAGTTGCCGAGCAGCAGCAGCCCGACGAAGGCCGCCGCCAGCACCGCCAGCAGGGCCAGGCGGCGGCGCTTCATCAGGGCGAGGTGCCCATCTCGTGCACCATCGTCGGCATCATGTTGTCGTTCATGTGGAACATCACCCATAGCGAGCCGGCGATGGTGATCACCACCAGCACCACGGTGAAGATCGCCGCCAGCATGTTCCAGCCGCCCTGCGAGCGGCTGTCGAGATGCAGGAAGTAGACGATGTGGACCAGCATCTGCGCGATCGCGAACACCACGATGATCGCCGTGGTGGCGAGCTTCGACGGCAGCACGTCCGCCATCACCAGCCAGAACGGCACCGCCGTCAACAACACCGACAGCAGGAAGCCGATCAGGTAGTCCTTGAACGCGGCGTGGGGAATGCCGTCGTCGTGGTGGTCGTCATGCGCCTCGTCGTGGCCGTGAACGAAGTCGGCGTTGGCGGAAGCCTTGTGCATATCGGCGGCACTCATCGCAGCACTCCCATCAGATACACGTAGGTGAAGACGCCGATCCAGATCAGATCGAGGAAATGCCAGAACATCGACAGGCAGGCGAGCCGGCGGCGCGTGGCGTCGGTCAGACCCCAGCGCTTGAGCTGGAACACCAGCGTCACCAGCCAGACGATGCCGAAGCTGACGTGCAGGCCGTGGGTGCCGACCAGCGCGAAGAATGCCGACAGGAAGGCACTGCGCTGCGGCCCGGCACCTTCGTGGATCAGATGCTGGAACTCGTACAGCTCGATGCCGACGAACGCCAGGCCGAACAGGCCGGTGACGATCAGCCAGCCGATCGTCGCGTTCACGCGCTTGCGCTGCATCTCGATCATCGCGAAGCCGTAGGTGATCGAGCTGAACAGCAGCATCGCGGTGTTAACCGCAACCAGCGGCAGCTCGAACAGATCCTTCGGCGCCGGTCCGGCCGCGTAGTTGTGGCCGACGACGCCATACATCGCGAACAGGCAGGCGAAGATCAGGCAGTCGCTCATCAGGTACAGCCAGAAGCCGAGCATGGTGCCCGGCTGGGCGTGCAGGTCCTCGCGGACCAGCCAGCGATCGGCGCCTTCAGCTGCCATCACAGGATTGCTTGCGGACATCGGCTCAGGCTCCGTTCGCGGCCAGCGCACGGGTATGCGCGCCTTCGACGCGCGCGACCTCGTCCGCCGGGATGTGGAAATCGCGGTTCAGGTTGAAGGTGTGGAAGATCGCGAAGCCGACCAGGCTCGCGAAGCTGGCCACTGCCAGCCACCAGATGTGCCAGATCAGCGCAAAGCCGACGACCGCACTGATGCCGGCCAGGATGATGCCGGCCGAGGTGCCCTTCGGCATGTGGATCGCCAGGAAGCCGGACGTCGGGCGCTGGTAGCCGCCGCGCTTCATGTCCCACCAGGCGTCGATGTCGTGAACGCGCGGCGTGAATGCGAAGTTG
The DNA here is from genome assembly GCA_964411025.1 of uncultured Nevskia sp. Classification (GTDB taxonomy): domain Bacteria; phylum Pseudomonadota; class Gammaproteobacteria; order Nevskiales; family Nevskiaceae; genus Nevskia. Next base: position 198 of record CAYPJK010000197.1, on the reverse strand, counting down.
TATTCCGGCGGCGGCGACGAGGTGGCCCATTCCAAGGTGCGGCCATCCCACGGGTCGCCCGTCACGTCGCGCAGCTGCTCGCGGCGCTGATAGCTGACGTAGAACTGCACCAGCGAGGCCAGGATGCCGCAGCCGATCAGCACCGCGCCGAACGCGGCGACGATGAAGAACGGCTGCAGGCTGGCGTCCTCGAAGTGG
>CAYPJK010000196.1:0-6142 GCA_964411025.1 uncultured Nevskia sp. | reverse complement strand
ACCGGCATGACGATGCCGACACCGCTGTCGCGATCCAGCCCCGGCGCTTCGATGTCGATCGCCGTCGCCGCCAGCGTGTCGCGCACCGCCGTTGCTGACAGCGAAGGCCGGGCGCCCTTCAGCAGCGCGGCGATCGCCGCCGCATGCGGTGCGGCCGCCGAGGTGCCGTAGAACGTCGAGAAGCCGGGTGCCGAGGTGCTGACGCCATCGGCGGCGGTGATGTCCGGCTTGCGGCGGATCACGCCGCCGGTCGCGAAGCTGCGATCGCCCGGCGTCAGTTCGGCGCCGGTCGGGCTGAGCAGGATCTTGCGCGGGCCATCGGCGCTGAAACTTTCCACGGCGTTGCCTGGCCCGAACAGGCCGGGGAACGGGCCGTTCGGGGTGATGAGGTCGTCGAACGCGGCTGCTGCCGGCGTGGCGGCGGTGCTGAACGCCGCCACGGCAGCGCTGTGGCCGCGCGTTGCGCCACTGGTGGCCAGCGCGCGGTCGACGATGCCGCGAAACACCATCAGGTTGAACGGCGGCGGCGTCGTGGCAGTGGTGCTGAACAGCGACACCACCACGCGCTCGCCGGGATTGACGCCGCCTTCGATGAACTCGAACGGGAAATCGTCGCCATCCAGGCCGTCCTGCGTGTTGGCGCTGCTGTCGACCAGGGTGCCGAGGTCATCACTCAGCACGTAGACGTCGTAGTCGGTGCTGGCCAGCCCCTGGTCCAGCGTGTAGTGCTCGGCCCAGATCATCGCCACCGGCGTGCCGGAATCGCCCGCCTCGACCCGCAGCGACTGGCCGCCGTCACCGAAGTCATGCAGCGTGCCCACCCCTTCGAGCAACGCCGGGTTGGGCAGGCTGCTGGCGCGGAAATCGCCCTCCCAGGTGCCAGAGGTGCCGTCGCTGCGGTTGCCTTCGTTGCCGGCCGAGGAGAAGTACAGCACGCCGGCGGCGGTCACCGTGTTGACCGCCTGCGCCACCGGGCCGTCCTGCCACGGCGATTCATCGAGGTAGATGACGTCGTCGACGATGATCGTGCAGCCGGCGCTGGCGAGGTCGAGGATGTTCTGGGCGAAGCTCGCTTCGCCGTTGAACGCGGTGGCGAAGCCGAGCCGGGCCGCCGGCGCGAGGTCGTGCAGGATTTCCAGCATCGCCGTGCCTTCGTCGCCGGCACCGGCCTGGCTGGGCAGCACGCTGACCAGCGGCGGCAGGTCGCCGCTCGCCTGGGCGGCGGCGAGCGAGTCGACGCCATCGGACAGCGCGCAGATCACCTGCCCCTGGCCGCTGGCGCCGTAGACGCTGCGGGCCTGATCGACACCATGCGCCTGCACGCCTTCCGAGCGGTTTGGCGCCGTGGCCAGCGCTGCGGACAGCCGACTGGCGAGCGACGAACGCGCGTCGTCGGCGGTGACCTGCACCGGACCGGGGGTGCGCGGGCGACGGCTGGTATAGGCCGGCGCTGCCTGGCGGATGCGGCTGACGCCCTTCAGCGCCGCCAGCGACTCAAGGTGCCGGGCGGAGACCCGGGCGCGGATGCTGCGGGCGCTGCCGGCCAGCGCCTTCGGCGACAGCAGCACGGCATCGGCATCCGCGAGCGCCTGCAGCACCTGGCGCGGATCGGCACCGCGTCGCAGCGCGATGTCGACCAGATGGCGGCCGTCGGCCCCGGGCCGCGCCTGCCGATACTTTGGCGACAGCGCCGCCAGCCGGGCATCGCCGCGCGCCTGCAGCAGCGACATCAGCAGCCGCGAATCGAGCTTGCGCTGGACCGGCGTGGCGCTGGCCTTGATTCCGCGAAGCACGGCGATCTGCGCGGCCGCCGAAGGCTTGATCTGCAGCACCGGCGCCCCTTGCGCGGCTGGGGACGCCATCGCGCGTGTCGCCGGCAGACCGGCGTGCCCGGCCAGCGATAGCGAAGCCAGCAGCCCCAGGGCGAGGGGCGCCGCGCGGCGCGCCAGCCTGCCGCTGCATGCCGCCGCTGCCCGCCGCAGCCGCTCGCCGATCCGCTGCCTGTTCTGGTTCATGTCGCGCTCCCCCGTGTTCGAATTCGTCGCCCTGTCCCTGCGCGTCGCAGCGCAGGGCGCCGTTGCCGCCGGGGGATAGTGCCAAGAACAGGCGACCGATTGGCGGATCGAACGCGGCCGGCGTGGTGCCGCCGCCTCGCAGGCCGCGCCGGCAGCGCCGAAAATGCCGGCGCGCAGCCGCTGCCGGTGTACGGGCAGACCCGCAATCCTTATCCTGTTGTTGACATTTCGATGGCAGCCGGCGGCAGTTCCGCCTCAGGACGACGGCGGTGGCTGCTTCGCAACGCCCCCGACCATTCGGCGGGCGATCACAGAAGGAAACACGATGGACCCGACGACCGCCGTTGCCCCGCCCGCCGCATCCGCAGGCGCCGCAGCAGCCCCGTTCAATCCCTGGCGCTTCTGCGTGGCGCCGATGATGGACTGGACCGATCGCCACTGCCGGTTCTTCCACCGCCAGCTGACGCGGCACACGCGGATGTACACCGAGATGGTGACCACCGGCGCGCTGCGCCACGGCGACGTGCACCGGCATCTGCGGTTCGATCGCGCCGAACATCCGGTGGCACTGCAGATCGGCGGCAGCGACGTGCCGCTGCTCGCCCATGCTGCCGAACTGGGCGCGCAGTACGGCTATGACGAGCTGAACCTGAACTGCGGCTGCCCGTCCGATCGCGTGCAGGACGGCGCCTTCGGCGCCTGCCTGATGATGGGGCCGAAGCAGGTGGCGGCCGGCGTGCAGGCGATGAAGCGCGCCAGCGGCCTGCCGGTGACGGTGAAGTGCCGGATCGGCGTCGACTACAGCGAGGACTACGTGTTCCTGCGCGACTTCGTCGAGCCGATCGCCGAAATCGGCTGCACCACCTTCATCGTCCACGCCCGCAAGGCCTGGCTGAGCGGCCTGAGCCCGAAGGAGAACCGCGAGATTCCGCCGCTGCGCTACGACACCGTGTACCGGCTGAAGCAGGATTTTCCGCAGCTGACGATCTGCATCAACGGCGGCATCCACACGATGGCGGAGTGCCTCGATCACCTGAAGCAGGTCGACGGCGTGATGCTCGGACGGGAGGTCTACGAGAACCCGTACCGGCTCGCGGAAGTCGATTCGGCACTGTTCGGTGACGCCCGGCCGGCGCCGACGCGGGTCGAGGTGGTCGATGCGATGTACGACTACATCCACGATGAACTGGCGGCCGGTACCAGCCTGCACCACATCACCCGGCACATGCTCGGCCTGTACCGCAACCAGCCCGGCGGCAAGCAGTTCCGCCGCGTGCTCAGCGAACACGACGCCAGCCGCGAACCGGATTGGGACACCATCGAGGCCGCGCTGGCCGAGGTCGAGAAGGCCGCCGCCAGCGCCGGGAACCGCGCCGCCGCGTGAGCCCGACCTCGCGGCCGGTGCTGCTGCTGTCCGACCTGCACCTGCCGAACACACCCTCACCGCTGCGCGCGCAGTTCCGGGCTTTCCTCGAAGGCCCGGCGCGCGACGCGGCGGCGGTCTACCTGCTGGGCGACCTGTTCGAGTACTGGATCGGCGATGCCGAGGGGCTGGCCGACTACGCGCCGGAAGCCGCTGCGCTGCGCCGCCTGCGCGACCACGGCGTGCCGCTGTACGTCCAGCATGGCAATCGCGACTTCCTGCTCGGGGCGGCGTTCGCGCATGCGGCCGGCCTGCGCCTGCTGCCGGACCCGGTGGTGGTGGACCTCGCCGGCACGCCGACGCTGCTGAGCCACGGCGACATCTGGTGCACCGACGATCTCGGCTATCAGCGCTGGCGGCGCTTCTCGCGCAACCGGCTGGCGCAGGCGATCTACCGGCAGCTGCCGCGCCGCTGGCGGCAGGCGGTGGCGGGGCAGGCGCGCGGTGGCAGCGCCGGCAAGCCGATGGCCATCCTCGATGTCAGCGATGCCGCGATCGAGCAGGCGTTCGTCACCCATGGCGTGCGCCGGATCATCCACGGCCACACCCATCGTCCGGCCGTGCATGCGCTGACCGTGGATGGCCGCAGGGTCGAACGTCTGGTGCTGTCGGACTGGCACGACCGCCACTGCGAATACCTGGAGGTCGACGCCGCCGGAATGCGCCGGCGCCGGCTGCCATGACCGGAACGGATGATTACGCCGGTTGGCTTAGCATGCGCGATCTCGACCTCGCCGCCGGCCAGCCGAAAGGGGCCGCGTTCCGCGCCTTCAAGGCGCTGCTCGGCAGCCTGGAGGAAGGACGCGACTTCGTCGTGCTCGACCTTGAGACCGCGCAAGCGCTTGTCGCGACGCTGATTGCGCAGGGCCGGCTGTATCGCGGCTCGGTGCATCCGGTGCTGCTGGCGCCGGCTGCCGCTGCCCGCGTGCAGGCCGCGCTGACGGCGGCCGGATCGTGACCGGAAGACGGTAAGCATGTTTACAGTTGTTTACTTTGCAGCGCTCGCGCAGGTAGGATGCGGTTCCTTTTCCGGAGCCCCCCATGAGCGCCCTCGACTTCCTGAAGAAACTCCCCGCCGCGTTCGATGCCAACGGTGCCGCCGGCACCGAAGCTGTCGTGCAGTTCGCCATCTCGACCCCGGCTCACCTGATCATCAAGGGCGGCTCGGCACAGCTGGTGGAAGGCACGGCCAGCAATGCCGACGTCACCCTGACGATGGAAGACGACGATCTGGTCGCGCTGCTGAAGGGCGATCTGAACGGCATGACCGCGTTCATGACCGGCAAGCTGCAGCTGGACGGCGACATGATGCTGGCCCAGCGCATGACCAGCTTCTTCGACGCTTCGAAGTTCGGCTGATCCGTTCGTACCGCGCCTGTCGGCGACAGCCCCGGATCGCGAGGTCCGGGGTTTTTTGTTGCCTGCGGCCATGACGCCCGAATTCGTGCTGGAAATGCGGGCCGGCGATGGCGACGGGCTGCCGCGCCTGAGCCTTCGGGCGCTGCACCGGCCGAAGGTCGGTGCCATCTGCGCCGACTGGCTGAGCACCGACCTCGCCCGCCGCATCGCCGCTGGCCGCCGGCAGCCGATCGGCCGCGCCATCGGCCTGCGCGAGCCGCGCCTGCCGGACGAAGGCCCGCTGCGCGTGCTCGACGCCACGGCCGGACTCGGGCGCGACGGCTTCACGCTGGCGATGCTGGGCGCCGAGGTCAGCCTGCTGGAGCGCCACCCGATCACCTGTGCGCTGCTCCGCGATGCCCGCCTGCGGGCGCTGGCCGCCCCTGGCGCAGAGGCCGCTGCCGCGCGCATCGAGGTGCTCGAAGGCGATGCCATCACGCTGCTGGCCGAGCCGGCCCAACGTGGCCGCTGGGAGGTCATCTACCTCGATCCGATGTACCCGGACGACGGCAAGAGCGCGCTGCCGTCAAAGGAAATGCAGCTGCTGCGCGAGCTGACCGGCGGCGACGCCGACGCCGATGCCCTGCTGGCACCGGCACTGGCCTGCGCCGGCCGCCGCGGGGTGGTGAAGCGGCCGTCGAAGGCGCCGCCGCTGGCCGGCAGGGCGCCGTCGCTGTGCTTCGATGGCACCCAGCTGCGCTTCGATGTCTACCTGCTTCCGCTCAATCCTTGAGTTCGGCCCTGAACTCGGCGGCCATCGCCGCCGGATCGAAATGCACCGTCAGCCGCCGCAGCAGGCGGCCTTCGCCGTCCAGCAGCAGCAAGCTCGGAAAGCCGCTGACCTGGTAGCGGGCCATGAAGGCCGGCGCCTCGGGCGACTCGTAATCGATGCGGCTCAATTCGTAGCCGCTGCGGATCAGGGCATTGACGGCCGGATCGGCAAACACCTCGTGCAGCCGCCGGCAGGCCGGACACCAGATCGCGGAGACATCGGCGAGCACCGGCTTGCCGCTGCTGCGGGCCCGCGCCAGCGCCACCGGCAGCGGCTGGAAATCCAGCGTGGCCGCCGCCAGCGCCCGCTCGCCGCGCCAGGTCTGCAGCTCGACGTGGGCAACGTACAGCGCCACCGGCAGCAGCCCGTACAGCAGGTAGCGCCACCACGACCGCGTCAACCGCATTGCCGCCCTCCCAGCGTGTCCAGTTGTCGCGGAGCTTACGTTAGGCTTGAACGATGAAACGCCTGCTGCTGATCCGCCACGCCAAGTCGAGCTGGGATTACCCGATGCTCGCCGACTTCGACCGCCCG
>CAYPJK010000195.1:0-6144 GCA_964411025.1 uncultured Nevskia sp. | reverse complement strand
CGCACGTAACATCGAGAACGGCGGCTCGCTGACGATCCTCGGCACCGCCCTGATCGACACCGGCTCGAAGATGGACGAAGTGATCTACGAAGAGTTCAAGGGCACCGGCAACATGGAACTCCACCTGGAGCGCCGCATCGCCGAGAAGCGCGTGTTCCCGGCGATCAACATCAACCGCTCCGGCACCCGCAAGGAAGAGCTGATGGTCGATCCGGCCGAGCTGCAGAAGGTCTGGATCCTGCGCAAGCTGCTGCACCAGATGGACGAACTGGCGGCGATGGAACTGCTGTTCGACCGCCTGCGCGGCACCAAGACCAATTCCGACTTCTTCGATTCGATGAAGCGCAACTGATTGAGGCGCCTCCAACAAAAAAGCCGCAGCTTGCTGCGGCTTTTTCATGTCCGGCATCCGGCCCGCCGCGGCTGAATTCGACCCTCTCAGTCAGCGGGCCGTTGCGGCACCCGCGTCCCCGCATGACGGCTCGATCGTGTATTCGCGCGCCGCATCGACGGCACCCAGCCGGGCGATTTCCGGCGCACCCAGGACCAGCGGCGCGGTGTAGCCGCTGCGCTCCGACAGGCTGAGCGCCGCTTCGATCGGCGCACGGCCGATGCACAGCGCCAGCGCGATCAGCGGGCGATGCTCGATGCTGCCATCGCGCTGGCGCCGCTTCTGGTCGCGGATCAGCGGCCGTTCCAGCGTCAGCCGGCTGCCCGCCAGCACGCCGCCGTTATCGATGGTGAAACGCACCCACATGCCGCCCTGCCGGTTGAAGTACTTCACGTCGCGCGCCGCAAGCAATGATGTCGGGGCCGCCGGATCGAGCCGGGCGACGACCTCGATGCCGGGCGTCGCCTGCACGCGGACCCGTTCGTGGCGGCCATAGGTGTCGGCGCGGGCGGCGGCCACGGCCGCCCCGGCCAGCACCAGCGCTGCCACGATCCGGTTCATCGGCCTTGCCGTTCCCGCGCGATGGCGCGATAGCCGATGTCGCGCCGGTAGTGCACGCCGGTCCAGTGGATGCCTGAAGCGGCGCGGTAGGCCGCCGCCTGCGCAGCTTCGGTGGTGTCGCCGAGCCCGGTGACGCAGAGCACGCGGCCGCCGCTGGTGATCACCTGACCGCGGGCATCAACAGCGGTGCCGGCGTGAAACACCTTGGCGTCGTCTGCATTGGCGCCTTCGAGTCCGGAAATGACGTCGGCCTTGCGGATCTCGCCCGGATAGCCGCCGGCCGCCAGCACCACGCCGAGCGCCACCTGCGGGTTCCAGGCCGGCGGTGCCGTGTTCGGATCGCCATCGACGGCGGCTTCGAGCAGGCTCAGCAGGTCGGAATCGAGCCGCATCAGGATCGGCTGCGTTTCCGGGTCGCCGAGACGGGCGTTGAATTCGACAACGCTGGGCTCACCCGCGGCATCGATCATCAGGCCGGCGTACAGGAAGCCGGTGAATGGCGTGCCTTCGGCTGCCATGCCGGCCAGCGTCGGCTCGATCACCCGCTTGCGCACCCGGGCGTCGACGTCGGCGGTCACCACCGGCGCCGGCGAGTAGGCGCCCATGCCGCCGGTGTTCGGGCCCTGGTCGGCATCGAACACCCGTTTGTGATCCTGGGCCGACGCCAGCGGCACGTAATGCGTGCCGGCGGCGACGACGATGTAGCTCGCCTCTTCGCCGTGCAGGAAATCCTCGATGACCACCCGGGCACCGGCGCCGCCGAAAGCGCCGCCGAGCATGTCGCGGATCGCCTCCTGCGCCTGCGCCACTGTCTCGGCCACCACCACGCCCTTGCCGGCCGCCAGGCCATCGGCCTTGACCACGATCGGCGCGCCGCGCGCGGCGACGTAGGCCAGCGCCGGCTCGACCTCGGTGAACACCTCGTAGCCGGCCGTCGGAATCCGGTGCCGGGCCAGGAAGGCCTTGGTGAACGCCTTGCTCGACTCCAGCTGCGCGGCCGCCTGGGTCGGCCCGAAGATGCGCCGGCCGGCGGCGCGAAACGCATCGACGACCCCGCGCGACAGCGGCACTTCCGGCCCGACGACGGTGAAATCGACCGCCTCATCCGCTGCCAGCTTCAGCAGCCCGGCAATGTCCTCGACCGCCACGGCGACATTCCGGCAGCCGAACTCGGTGGCGGTGCCGGCGTTGCCGGGCGCGACCAGCACTTCGGCCACCCGCGGCGAGGCGGCCAGCTTCCAGGCGATGGCGTGTTCGCGGCCACCGCCGCCGATGACGAGGACTTTCTGTTTCATGGGGTTTCAGTTCTAGCGGAAACGCAGCGCCGACACGACGCCGGAGACGAAAAAGGCAGGCGCGCGGCCTGCCTTTCCCGATCAGCGGTGCGGCAGGATCAGCCCTGGTAGGCCTTGATGCCGTTCTCGATCTCGGCGCGCGCGGCAGCGGCATCGCGCCAGCCCGAGATCTTCACCCACTTGCCCTTCTCCAGCGCCTTGTACGACGAGTAGAAGTGGTGGATCTCGTTCTTGGTCCGCTCCGGCACATCGGCCAGGTCACGGAGGTGGTCGTAGGCGCCGTTGGACACCTTGTCGACCGGCACGGCCAGCAGCTTGGCGTCGGTGCCCTTCTCGTCCTCGGTGTCGAGCACGCAGACCGCGCGGCACTTGACCACCGAACCCGCGACGATCGGATGCGGGGTGATCACCAGCACGTCGACCGGGTCACCGTCGCCAGCCAGCGTCTTCGGCACATAGCCGTAGTTCGCCGGATAGCTCATCGCCACGTTCATGAAGCGGTCGACCATCAGCAGGCCGGTGTCCTTGTCGACTTCGTACTTCACCGGCGGGCCGTAGGCCGGGATCTCGATGACGACGTAGAACTCGTTCGGGGCCTTCTCGCCCGGACCCAGTGCTTCAAAACCCATGTGTGCGTACCTGCTGTGGAGTGGTGGAGAGCGGTGCTGCGTCTGTAACTCGAATTCGGGGCTTCTCGGGCCGCGCGCGCCGGCGCTTGGTGCGGGTCCAGTGGCCGGAAAGGCGGTCATCGCGCAGCGACCGGGGCCGCATTCGGCGGGTTGCCGCGCTGGAACCGGCGCGATGCGCCAATGATGCAACGCGGCGAAGTATAACCGCGACGCTATCCTCCCCCGACTTTCGTCGCGTTGACGCCATGCGCGTGCAGCTAGTACCTTGCCACCCATCGTGCGTCATCCATCCTGCGGCCGATGTCATCGCGACATCCGACCGGCACTGTCGTTTCCGCCGTTTCATCGAACGAAGCCGGCCCACACCGGCTCACAACTGGGGCTGTCTGCATCATGAGAATCATCCTGCTGGGCGCACCCGGCTCCGGCAAAGGCACGCAAGGCGAGAAGCTGGTTGCGCACTACGGCATCCCGAAGATCTCCACCGGCGATGCGCTGCGCGCGGCCGTCAAGGCCGGCACCGAACTGGGCAAGAAGGCCAAGGCGGTGATGGACGCCGGCCAGCTGGTGGCCAACGAGATCGTCATCGGTATCGTCGAGGAACGCCTCGGGCAGGACGACGCCAAGAAGGGTTTCATCCTGGATGGTTTTCCACGCAACGTCGCCCAGGCCGAAGTGCTCGACCAGATGCTGGTGCGCCTCGGCCAGCCGCCGATCTCGCGCGCCGTGCATCTGGCGGTGGCAGACGAGGAAATCATCGGCCGCCTGCTCGACCGCGCGCAGAAGGAAGGCCGCGACGACGACAAGGAAGACGTGATCCGTCACCGCATCAGCGTCTACAACGCCGAGACCCACCCGCTGCTCGACTACTACGGCAAGCAGGGCAAGGTCGCGACGGTCAACGGGATCGGCTCGATGGACGAAATCTTCGCGCGGATCATCGCCGTCGCCTGAGCCACACCGGGTCCGGCCGCTGCCGGGCCCGCCCTGCAGGGCGACCCCGCCACGGTGTCGCCCTACAGCAAAGCCAGCAGCGCGGCGCCGGCCACTTCCCGGCGCCAGCCACCCAGCACTGCGGCATCGGCCTGCGCGCCGACCCGCACCAGCAGCTCCAGATCGGCCCTCGGCGCGAGCAGCGACGCCGGCACGTCCAGCGCATCGGCGATGCCACGCAGGCGATCCTGCAGCCGTTTCAGCAGCGCCTTCTGGGGATCGCTCAGCGGCTCGTCGAGCAGCACCGGCAGCGCCGTCTCCGGTGCTGACGAAACGATCGCCACCAGCGCCTCGCCGTGGCGCTCCAGCGTCTTGGCCGGCAGCACCTTCAAGGCCGCCAGTTCCTCGAGATCCGACGGCGCGCGCTCGGCGATCCGGTACAGCGCCTCGTCGTCGAGGATCCACTTGCGTGGCCGGTCGCGTTCCTGGGCGATGGTCTCCCGCCAGCCGGCCAGCGCGATGGCGATTGGCTGCGCCGCCGGCGCCAGCCGGGCCAGGCCCTTGAGCCGCTTCCAGGCGTCTTCCGGCGGATTGCGGTAGCGCGCCGGATCGGCGAGCCGGGCGCAGTCTTCTTCCAGCCACGGCAGCCGGCCCCGGCGATGCAGCGCCTCACGCAAGGCCGGGTGGATGTCAGAGAGATGGCGGACATCGGCCGCCGCGTAGGCCAGTTCCGGGCCGGTCAGCGGACGGCGCGACCAGTTGGTGCGGGTCAGGCTCTTGTCGAGCTTCACGCCGGTCATCTTCTCGACCAGCGCGGCATAGCCCAGCTGGTCGCCCATGCCGAGCATCGCGGCGGCGATCTGGGTGTCGAAGAACGGTGTCGCCGTGGTCTGGCCCTGGCGCAGGAAGATCTCCAGGTCCTGCGACGGCGCATGGAAAATCTTGGTGATGGCCGGGTCCGCGAACAGCGCCCACAGCGGTGCCAGCGCATCGGCGGCAAAGGCGAGCGTGTCGATGCAGACGTCGGTCTCGCCATCGCCGACCTGGATCAGGCAGAGGATCGGGTGATAGCTGTCCTCGCGCAGGAACTCGGTATCGAGCGCCAGCCAGGGGCGCCGTTTCCAGACATCGATGCAGGCGGCAAGGGCGTCGGGCGTGGTGATCAGGAGATAGCCGGGATTCACGGGAAATGGGATGGCGTGCGTGGTGCGCAGTGTCCCACATGGTCGCCGGCCATCCGCGTTGCGCCAGCCGGCCACTAGAATGGCGGCCTCCCCGACGAGCCCTCACGCGATGTTCAACCAGGCGTTCCACGCCACGCTGCAGATCCTGCTGTTCCGCCAGGGACCCGAGGATTTCCCGTACTCCGCCGACGGCCGCCTGGACAAGGCCTGCACGGCGCTCGGCATCGTCGCGACGGCGCTTTTGTTCGGCATCGTCCAGCCGCTGCCGCTGGCGATCATCGACGGCGCGGTGGCAACGCTGGTGGTGACGCTCTACACGCGCCTGGTGCTGCGCCTGCGCGGTCTGGAGGCACGCCAGCAGCAGACCCGCAATGCGCTGCTCGCCACCGGTTCGCTGCTGCTGCTGACGATGTGGCTGCCGATGTCGATGGTGATGCCGGTGATGACCGAATTCCTGACCTCGGTCGCCGCTGCCCAGCAGGCGGCGGGTCCGGACGCGCCACCGCCGGTGATCAGCGCCGACCAGTTGCCGCAGGTGCCGGTGCTGCCGGGCCTGCTGCTCGACCTGCTCGGCCTGTGGTTCGCCGCCAGCGCCACCCACGTGCTGCGCCGGGCCACCGGCATCGCCCGCTTCGCGGCGGCGATGATGGCGCTGCTGCTGATCAGCAACGTCATGGTGTCGATGGTGATCGCCGGCAACCTGCTGTCCCTGATCCTCGGCTGAGCCTGCCATGCACCTGCACATCCTCGGCATCTGCGGCACCTTCATGGCCGGCATCGCCGCGCTGGCCCGCGAGGCCGGACACACGGTGACCGGCTCGGACGCCAACGGCTGGCCGCCGATGTCGACCCAGCTGGAAGCGCTCGGCATCGCGGTGATGCCAGGCTACCGGCCCGAGCATCTCGACCCGGCACCGGACGTGGTGGTGGTCGGCAATGTCGTCAGCCGCGGCAACCCGGCGATGGAGCATGTGCTGAACGCGGGCCTGCCGTACGTGTCCGGCCCGCAGTGGCTGGCCGAGAATGTGCTCGCTGGCCGCCACGTGCTGGCGGTTGCCGGCACCCACGGCAAGACCACCACGACCTCGCTGCTGGCCTGGCTGCTCGACCAGGCCGGGCTGGAGCCGGGCTTTCTCGTCGGCGGCGTGCCG
>CAYPJK010000194.1:0-6151 GCA_964411025.1 uncultured Nevskia sp. | reverse complement strand
TCGATCCTCTCCAGCGTCAGCAACACCCCGACGCAGGTCTCGCTGAGTGGTACGGGCTTCTGAACCGGCTTCCCTGCCCCGCCGGCTGAGGCCGGACGCAGCACAACACAAAGCCCCCGTCATCCACCGATGACGGGGGCTTTTTCGTACGCGCGTCCACACCGATCGGGAGCCGATAGAGGATCGAATCAGGGCCGATTTCGACAATCGCGACTGTCGACATTGCCGAAAAGAAACTCATATCCGACAACGGATTGCAGAACTTTTGACAAATACTTTCTTGTTCATTCACAAATAAAGAGAACAGTTGTACTGTTCTCGCGGTGTCGCCATCGCTGCACCACCGACCCGACTTTTTTGCATCGGCGTGGCCGGTTTGGAACGCGAATCTCGTCTTGATACCGAGTACTGCCCGTTTGGCCGGCTCCGCCAGGCCTGCGGACCGTGCACGGCACCGCGCATGCGGTGTCACGGCCTTCACGTGACGCGCTTCCACCGGCAATGACGAGAACAACCGACATGATTTCCGCGCTATCACTGCAAGCTTCGCCGCCTTCGTTGCCCTGTCCGTCACGGTTACAGCGACGCGGCCCACGAAGGGCCGCCCTCGCGCTGCTGCTGGCCGGACCGCTGCTGGCGGCGGCGCAGCAGCCCGCCGGCACCGCCTGCCTGTGCATGGAATTCAACGACGATGGGCTTGCAGCGCTGCCGGCAGATGAAGCAAGGCCGCTGCGAATGACGGCCGCTACCGCCGCACTCGATGCGCCCTTGCGCCTGCAGCTATCGGAAACGCTGACCGTGCTGGGCCGCTGGGATCGGGATTGCGGGGACGAAGACGGCAGCACCGCCGACCCCGGCTGTCCGGAGACTGCCCCGCGCCCAGCCGCCACGGCGAGCGCACCATCCGCAGGCGGCGCGGCGGGCGCATCAACCGCTCTCGACGCCGCCCGCCGTACCTCGAATGGAACGCCGGCCGCCGTCGGGGCGCCCCACCCGGGCATTGCCGTCAACGCCCAGCACTTCGACTTCGGCCGGATCGAAGTGGGTGTCAGCAGCCTTGACCGGACCCTGGTCATCACCAGCCGTACCGGCCTGCTGAAGATCCGCTCCATCAGCGTCACCGGCGACTACGCCGGCCATCACAACTGCCCGCGCTGGCTCGATGTCGGCAAGAGCTGCCAGATCACCGGTCGCTTCAAGCCCACCGATATCGGCGAGCGGCACGGCCGGGTGACGATCCTGACCAATGTCAGCGCCGCACCCATGGAAATCTCACTGAGCGGCACCGGCTTCTGAGTCATCCCCGGGCTGCGCGCGAGCAGTGCGGGCCGCCGGGGCGCGGATCAAGGCAGCAGCGGCGGCGAATCTGGTGATGCGGTGGCGGGCGATGCCGCAGCCGCTTCGCCGCGATCGTCAGCACGCGCATCGGCGCGATTGGCGGTGCGATCACCGGCCAGCGCTTTCAGCAGCACGTACATTGCCGGAATCACGAACAGGGTGAGCGCGCTGCCGATCAGCAGGCCGCCGATCACAGCGATGCCCATCGACACCCGGGCTTCCGAGCCGGCGCCGAGCGCCAGCGCGATCGGCAGGATGCCGAGCAGCGTTGCCAGCGTGGTCATCAGGATCGGTCGCAGCCGGGCAGCGGCGGCTTCGCGCACGGCCAGCAGCGCACTGGCGGCACCGAGCGCGCGGCGCTGGTTGGCGAACTCGACGATCAGGATGCCGTTCTTGGTCACCAGGCCGATCAGCATGATCAGGCCGATCTGCGAAAAGATGTTCAGCGTCTGCCCGAACGCCCACAGCGCGGCGAGCGCGCCGGCCAGTGCCAGCGGCACGGTCAGCAGGATCACCAGCGGGTCGAGGAAGCTTTCGAACTGCGCCGACAGCACCAGATAGATCAGCACCAGCGCCAGCACGAAGACGATGCCCAGCGACGATGCGCTCTGCACGAAGTCGCGCGCCGCGCCGGTCAGGGTCGTCGTGTAACGGCTGTCGAGTACGGCCGCTGCCGCTGCATCGAACACGGCAATGCCTTCGCTGATCGTATGACCGGGCGCCAGCGTTGCCGACACCGTGGCCGACGCCATCCGGTTGTAGCGGTAAAGCTCCGGCGGCGAGCTGCTCTCGGTCAGGCTGACCAGGTTGTCGAGCCGAACCAGCTCGCCGGTGGCGCTGTGCACCGACAAGCCTTCGAGCGCGTCGGGGCGCGAACGGAAATCGCGGGTCAGCTGGCCGATCACGTCGTACTGCTTGCCGTTGAGGATGAAGTAGCCGAAGCGCTGGCCGGACAGCGAGGCCTGCAGCGTCTGGGCGATGTCCTGCGCCGACACGCCCAGGGTCTGCGCCTTGGCGCGGTCGATGCGGACCCGCACTTCCGGCTTGTTGAACTTGAGATCGGCGTCCACGAAGGTGAACACCGGACTGGCCTTCACCGCTTCCAGGAATTTCGGCAGCGCCTCGCGCAGCGCATCGATTTCCAGCGTCTGCAGCACGTACTGGACCCCGGCCTGTGCCGCACGCCGGTCGCCGATGCTGGCCTCCTGGGTGATGTTCACGCGGGCGCCGTTGAAGCGCTTGGCCATCGCCTGCAGATCGGCGGCGATATCGCCCTGGCTGCGGCTGCGCTCGGCGCGGTCCTTCAGGAACACCCGCACGAAGCCGTTGTTGACCGGCCCCGACACGCCGTTGGCGCCGCCGAAGCCGGGCACCTGGGTCATCATCAGATGCGCTTCCGGCACCCGGGCGACAGTCGCGGCGGTGACGTCGTCCATGAAGTTCTGCATGTAGTCGTAGCTGGCACCCTCGGCCGCCGTTGCCCGCACCCAGACCCGGCCGCGATCCTCCATCGGCGCCAGCTCGCGCGGCAGCAGGCCCATCAGCACGACGATCAGCGCCGCTGCCGCCACCAGCACCAGCGGTGCCAGCCAGCGCAGGCCCAGCACCCGGCCCAGGGTTGCCGCGTAGCCGTGCTCCAGCGCCGCGAACAGCGGCTCGGTGCGGGTGAACAGCCAGCCGTGGCCCTGGTGTGCCTTCAGCAGCCGGGCACTGAGCATCGGCGTCAGCGTCAGCGCCACCAGCGCCGAGATCAGCACGGCCCCAGCGATGGTTACGCCGAACTCGCGGAACAGCCGGCCCGACAGGCCGCCCATGAACAGCAGCGGCAGGAACACCACGGCGAGCGTGATGGTGGTCGACACCACGGCCATGAAGATCTCGCGGGTGCCGGCGATGCCGGCTTCGACCGGCCCCAGGCCGGCCTCGATCTTGGCGTAGATGTTCTCCAGCACCACGATCGCATCGTCCACCACCAACCCGATCGCCAGCACGATGCCGAGCAGGGTCAGCGTGTTGATCGAAAAGCCCGCCACCGACATCACGCCGAACGCACCGATGATCGACACCGGAATCGCCAGCACCGGGATCAAGGTGGTGCGCCATTCGCGCAGGAACGCGAAGACCACCAGCACCACCAGCACGAAGGCGATGAAGATGGTTTCGGTGACTTCGATCAGCGAGCGCCGCACGTACTCGGTGTTGTCGTAGGCGATGTCGATCTGCAGATCGTCGGGCAGGTCCTTGCGCACCTCGTCGAGCCGCTGACGCAACTGGTCGACGATGTCGATCTGGTTGGCACCCGGCTGCTGCTTGAAGTACAGCCCGGCAATCGGCGTATCGCCCATCTTCAGCGCGCCGCGCTCGTTCTGCGCACCCAGCTCGGCATAGCCGATGTCACGGAAGCGGACGATGGTGGTGTCGCTGCGCTTGACGATCAGGTTGTTGAAATCCTCCGCCGTCGCCAGCCGCGACAGCGTCTTCACCGGCAGCTCGATGGCGCTGCCCTCGATGCGGCCGGACGGCAGCTCCAGGTTCTCGCGGCCGAGCGCCGCGCGGATGTCGGTCGGCGCGATGCCGTAGGCGGCCATCCGGTCCGGGTCCATCCACAGCCGCATCGCGTAGCGCTTCTCGGCCGGCTGCTCCACCTGCGCGATGCCGGGTACCGTCTGCAGCCGTTCGCGCAGCGCATCGGCATACGCCGACAGCTCCAGCTGCGAGCGCTGTCGGCTGGAAATCGACAGGCCGAAGATCGGGCTGGAATCGGCATCGGCCTGGTTCAGGATCGGCGGATTGG
This sequence comes from uncultured Nevskia sp., assembly GCA_964411025.1. Lineage (GTDB taxonomy): Bacteria > Pseudomonadota > Gammaproteobacteria > Nevskiales > Nevskiaceae > Nevskia. The sequence goes on along the minus strand of CAYPJK010000194.1, from coordinate 2,019 downwards.
TATCCGGCGGCAGGTTGCGCACCGCGCGCGCCAGCTGGTCACGGACATCGCTGGCCGCGGTTTCCAGATCGGCGTCGAGCGAGAACTCCACGGTGATCTGGCTGGCCCCTTCGCGGCTGGTGGAGGTCAGCGCGCTGATGCCGGCCACCGAGTTGATCGCTTCTTCCAGCGGTTCGGTGATCTGCGCCTGCACCACTTCGGCGGCCGCACCCGGATAGCTGGTGGTGATCGAGATCGACGGCGGATCGACCGCCGGGTACTCGCGCACCGGCAGCGCGCGCAGGCCCAGCGCGCCGAACAGCATGATCAGCAGCGAGATCACCAGGGTCAGCACCGGCCGCCGGATGCTCAGCTCGGCGAGACTCACGAGCGCGCCTTCATGCTGGCGGCGCGGGCCGTTGCCGGGCCTTTCGGGCTGCCGTCGCCATCGGCGACATCGGCCACCGCGAGGCCGGCGCGCATCTGCTGCAGACCGGACACGATCAGCCGGTCGCCGGCCTTCAGGCCGCTCAGGATCTGCACCTGGTGGGCGGTACGCGTGCCGATCTCCACGGCGCGCCGCTCGGCCTTGCCGTCGACCATCACGAACACGTTCTTGTCGCTGACGCCGGGGATCACCGCTTCGGCCGGCACCAGGATGGCGTCGCTGACGGTCGCCAGCGCCAGCTCGACATTGGCGAAGGCGCCGGGCAGCAGCGCGCCTTCCGGGTTGTCGCAGACCGCGCGGATCACCACCGTGCGGGTGCCGGCGTCGATGCGTGGATCGAAGGCGTAGATGGCACCGGCGTAGCGGCGATCGCTGCCGTTGATCGCGAAGCGGATCGGGCTGCCGACGCGGATGCGGCCGGCGTACTTTTCGGGCACCGAGAAGTTCACCTTCAGCCGGTCGATCTGCTGCAAGGTGGCCACCCGGGTCGTCGCGTTCACGTAGCTGCCTTCGCTGACATAGCGCAGCCCGACCACGCCATCGAACGGCGCACGCACTTCGGTCTTCTCGATCTGGGCGTCGATGATCGAGATCTGGTCGAGCCGGGCGGCCACGTCGAAGCGCGCGGTGTCGTAGTCGGAGGCGGTGACGATGCCTTCCTTGACCAGCTGGCCGACCCGCTGCTCGCGCAGCTGCGCCAGTTCAAGGTTGTGCCGGGCCAGCGCGCGCTGGGCGCGCAGGTCGGCATCGTTGAGCTTCACCAGCAGTTCGCCGCGCTTCACGCGCGAGCCTTCGCGGAAGCGGATCGCGGCGATCTTGCCGTTGATCTCGGCCTGCAGTTCCACGCCTTCGTCGGCCAGCAGCGAGCCGGTGGCGCTCAGCGTTTCGGTGAACGGCTCAGGCGCGATGCGCAGCGTGGCCACCTTCTGTGGCGCGCGGCCGGCCTCGCCCTTTTCGGCCTTGTCGCCCTGCTTGCGGGCCTTGCCATCGGCCTTGCCGGACTCCGGACCGGCGCAGTCCGGCGGCGTCTCGGCGGCCCGGATCAGCGGCAGCCCGCGCGGTGCGGCAAGGCCGGCAACGGCCGCCACCGCGATCACGCCGAGCAGAAGCCGGGATCGGGCCTTCACGAGATGCGCTCCCAGACGAACACCTGCGCGGTTTCGCGGCCCGGTTCGCCGCGCGGCGGCGTGGCCAGTGACAGCCGGCCATCGGCGTCGAAGCCGTAGTAGCGCTTGGCGCGGCTGCCGATGCTGTTCGGCAGCAGCTGGCCGTCCTGCACATGTACGACGCAGCCTTCGGCCGGCAGCAGTTCCCAGCGGCCGAAGTAGGAACTGAAGCCGTCGACGACACCCTGCAATTCGCTGGCACTGGCGCTGGCCAGCGCGCCGGACGCCACCGGTGGCCGGCCCAGCTTCATGATCTGCACTGACAGCCGGCCGTCCGCGCCATAGACGAGCTGGCCGGTTGATGGCCCGCGCGGCGAGGCACGGGTCGCGCCGCTGGCGTCGCGCTCCAGGATCTCGACCAGCTTCCAGTTGCCGACGAAGCGGCTCGCGAACGACGAGGCCAGCGGCGGCACCGTGCCCGGCGGA
>CAYPJK010000193.1:0-6152 GCA_964411025.1 uncultured Nevskia sp. | reverse complement strand
GGCATCCTTCAGCAGTTCGGCGGCGGTCGGGACGGTCTTCTCGGTCATGGCGACTCCTCATGTCGGGCGGTCCGCGTCGTCCGCGCGGTCAGGCCGGATGCTGCCGAGGCGCCCGGGATTGCACAACCGCGTGTCAGCCCTGCCGGGTGTTGCGCGGAGCGGCCGCGTTGACGCCGGGCTGACGAGGGGCCGCCGCATACTCCGGACACCCCGCGCTTCCACCCGTTCCAACGTCCGATCCGCCGATGGCCGCCGATACCCCGACACCGCAGCAGTGGTCGCAGCTCGAAGCCTTGCTCGATCAGGTGCTCGACCGGCCGGAGGCCGAGCGCAGCGCCTACATCGACGCCCAGCACCTGGAGCCGATGCTGCGGGACGAGCTGCAGCGCTGGCTGGCGGCGGAGGCCGAAAGCCGCGATTTCCTGGGCTCGGCCGGCGGCCCGCCGGCGCTGCTGCCGGCGGGCGAGCGGATCGGCGTCTGGCGGGTGCTGGGGCTGCTCGGGCAGGGCGGTTCCGGCGAGGTCTACCGGGTCGAGCGGGCCGACGGCAGCTACGAGCAGCAGGCCGCGCTGAAGCTGCTGCGGCGGCCGGAGGAAGGCGATGATCTGCGCCGCTTCGCGGCCGAACGGCGGCTGCTGGCACGGCTCGAACACCCGGACATCGCGCGTCTCTACGATGGCGGCGTTCATGCCGGCCGGCCCTACGCCGTGCTGGAGCTGGTCCAGGGCCGGCCGTTCGACGACGCCACGCAAGGCCTGCCGCTGCGGCAGAAACTGGACTGCTTCCTGCGCGTCTGCGATGCGGTGGCCCATGCCCACCGGCATCTGATTGTCCATCGCGACCTGAAGCCGGCCAACGTGCTGGTGACCGACGGCGGCCAGCCCAAGCTGCTGGATTTCGGAATCGCCAAGCCGGTCGACGTGCCGGGTGCCGAGGTCACGCTGGCCCTGCGCCTGACGCCCGACTTCTGCGCGCCCGAACAGCTCACGGGGGCTGCGGTGACGGCCGCCACCGATGTCTATGCACTCGGCGTAATGCTCTACCAGCTGCTGGCTGGACGCACGCCGTGGCAGCTCGCCGGCAGCGGTGTCCAGCGGGCGCTGGATCGGCTGAGCCGCCAGGAGGTCGACGCGCCGAGCCGGCAGCTCGAAGGCGCCGCCGCCCGCACGGTGCGCGGGGATCTCGATGCCATCGTGCTGAAGGCGCTGCGGCATCGGCCGGCGGATCGCTACGGCAATGCCGAGGCACTGGCCGAAGACCTGCGCCGCCACCGCGACAGCCGCCCGGTGATCGCCCGCGGCGAAGCGCCGGCCTATCTGATCGGCCGGCTGCTGCGCCGCCACCGGATCGGTTTCGCGGCGGCGGCGGCCGTGCTGCTGGCCCTGCTCGCCGCCGCCGGCGGAATCGCCTACAAGGCGCGCGAAGCGGCCCAGGAACGCGACCTGGCCCGCGAGGAGGCGGCCCGCAACGCCGCCGTCAAGGATTACCTGCTGACCCTGTTCCGGGTAGCGGGCGAGACACCGGGTGCCGAGGCGTTCACACCCAAGCAGCTGCTGGACAAGGGCGCCTCGCGGCTGGCGGCCAATTTCGCGCGTGACCCGAAAGGCGCCGGCGACACCATGCTGGCACTGGCCCAGCTGTACTTCTCGTTCAACGACTACGCGGGTGCGGTGCCGCTGTTCGAGCAGGTCATCGGCCAGCCGGCAGTGGACCCGGATGTGGCTGCGCAGGCCCGTTACGACCTGTCGCAATGCCTGCTGCGGATGAGCCACATGGCCGAGGCCGCCACCCAGCTGGCGGCAGCACAGGCGTACTGGCAGGCCGATCCGGTACGGCACCGCAATCGCCTGCTCGAAAGCCGGCTGACCCAGGCCCAGCTGGAGCGAGCCGACGGCCGCGTCGACGCCGGCATCGCCACGCTGGAAGCGGCGCTGGCCGAGCGGAGCCGCTGGTTCGGCGACCGCCACCCGGAAACCGGCATCGTGCTGAACAACCTGGCCGTGGCCTATTTCCAGGCCAACCGGCTGGTCGAGGCGCGGACGATGTACGAGCGTTCCTGGCAGGTCTGGGAGGCGCTGGGTGCAACCGAAGGCGTCGATGCGCTGAACACGCTGAACAACTGGGCCGCGCTGGAAGTGCGGGAGCAGCACATCGCCGAAGCCGAGGCGCTGTATCGCAAGGCGCTCGATACCCGGCGCGCGGTGTTCGGGCCGTCGGCAGCGCTGGCGGCGCTGCTGAACAACCTCGGCAAGCTGAACCTGCGCCTGAACCGGCCTGCCGAAGCGCTGCCCCAGCTGCAGGAGGCGCTGGCGCTGGCCCGCCAGTACGCGGGCGACAACAGCCTGAACGCACTGGCTGCCCAAAGCGGGCTTGGCGAAGCCCTGGCGGCCACCGGGGACGGCGATGCGGCGCAGCGCACGCTCGATGACCTGGAACGGCGCGTGGCCGCGAACTTCCCGCCGGATCACGTACTGGTGGCGATCGCCCACATGGCGCAGGCGCGCCGGCTGGCGGCTGCCGGCGACCGCAACGCCGCACGGCTGCGGCTGGATCGTGCCGACACGGTGCTGGCGGCCGTCGGGCCGTCCGCCGGAATCTACCAGCAGCAGGTGGCGAGCCTGCGCGCCACGCTGGAATCGGGGCAGTGATCCGCGCTGTCGCGCCGGACTGACCGCATGCCGGGCCGGCGCCGGCCGGCGGGCCGCCGACTCAGCCGGCTTTCAAGCGCTGGAACAGCCAGGCGCGGGCCTTGGTCCAGTCGCGCTGCACGGTAGCGATGCTGACGCCGAGCGCTTCGGCCGTTTCCGATTCGGTATAGCCGGCGTAGTAGCGGCATTCGACGGTCTGCGCCAGCCTCGGGCTGAACGCCGACAGCTCGGCCAGCGCCTCGTCGACCGCGATCAGGCGTTCGTCCGGCGCCTCGGTCGCGACCTCGGACGCCGCTTCGATCGGCAGCGGCCGCACGCCGTGGTTGCGCATTGCGGCCAGCCGGGCGCGGGCGTCGTCGACCAGCACCTGGCGCATCGCCAGTGCGGCGGCACGCAGGAAGTGCTGGCGGTTCTGCCACTGCGGTGCGGCATGCAGCTTCAGCCAGGCCTCGTGGATCAGCGCCGTGGTCTGGATCGTTTCGGCCGCCGGTGCGCCATTGCGCACCCGCCGCGATAGCCGTTTGAGGTCGGCATAGAACAGCGGCATCAGCTCGGCCGCCTGCACCGTGACCGATGTCACGTCGGCATCGCCGATGGCGGCCGGTATCGCGTTTTCGTCCATGCCCGTGATGGGAATTGCCGTCGGTTCTCGTAATGGAAGACAGGCGGATTGCGAGTCCGCTTCCTCACTTTCCCTGGAGATCGACATGGCCCATTCCTTTCGCCGCCGGTGGCTGCCGCTTGCGGTGCTGATTCCGCTGCTGTCCTGCCCCTGCGTGCAGGCCGGCGGCAGCGTTGACTTCGAAGCCAGCAGTGGCGCGGATGCCCAGCGCGTGCAGTTCGAATTCGATGGCAACAAGCTTCGCATGACCCCGCTGGTGAAGAAAGGCGAGGACCAGCCGGAAGCCTATTCGATCTTCCGCGACGGGAAGATGTACAGCGTGGTCAACACCGGCGGGCAGGCCATGGTGATGGACATGGGCTCGATGATGAAGATGATGGGCGGGGCCATGGCCAACGCCGCCAAGCTGGATACCGGGCTGGATGACATCGCCGAGTATCACGGCCTGAACGCGACCGGCAAAAGCGAAACCCATGCCGGCATCACCGGCGAGGTCTACACGGTCGACTACACGACCCGCGCCGGCAAGCGCGAAAAGATCGAGATGGTGCTGGCGAAGAACGCCACCCTGGTCGAGATGAGCACCTCGATGGCGGCGTTCTCGGAAATGATGGCCAAGGCCATGGGGCAGCCGTCCGACACGCCCGGCGCCAAGGCGCTGGAAGCCGAATTCAAGCGCAAGAACCTCGGCATCCTGCGTGTCGATGACGGCCTGCGCGTGGTCCGGGTCAGCAGCAGTGCGCCGGCTTCTGACCGCTTCAAGCTGCCCGCCGCACCGACGGCGATGCCCGCCATGCCGGCCGGTTTCGAGAACCTGCTCGGCGGTGCGCTGGGGGGTGCCGGCGCGACGGCGACCGGCGACAACGGCCAGGCCGAGCCGGGCGTCGTCAATGAAAAGGTCGACCGCCAGAAGGAGCGGGTGAAATCGCGCGCCGACCGGGAAGTCGACGAGGCCACCGACCGCAGTGTCGACAAGGTGCTCGACAAGGCCTTCGACAAATTGTTCGGCCGCTGAAAGCGCCGACACCCTCGGCTGGCGCCGCGCGCGGCGCCGGGACACTCCAGCGGTACTCGACCCGGCCCCCCATGCGTGGCCGGGCGATTCAGGGGAACGCGATGATCGCGATGAAGCAGCGTGCCGGCCTCGGACGATGGGCCGGCCGGATCACGGGGGCGCTGTGCGTCCTCGTCTCGATGGCCGTGACGATGACCGCCCAGGCCCTGCCGGGGCCGGAACTGGAGCCGCCGGCGGCGGTGATCGCCAGCGCCGACGGCGCGGAAATCCGGGAGCTTCGCGTCGGACAGGCGAATGACGGCCGCGCCGTGGTCGTGTTCGTGACGCGGACCACGGTCAACGTGCAGCGCCTTGGGGCTGATGGCGTTGCCGCCGGGCCGCTCAGCACCGTGCTGTCGCTGCCCGATGGCGACCTGCGCCAGCTATCGCTGTCGGTCGGCGGCAACGGCCACTACGCGCTGGCGGTGCAGTCCGGGCTCGAATCCGCTGCCCGCGTCTACGTGCGTCGCTACGGTCCGGACGGCACGCGCATCGTCAACGTCGGCGAGCCGGAAGGGCCGATTCCCGGCGCCAATGACGATCCGGCCACCTGCGACACGTCGGCGGTGATCGCCAGCAGCGCCCCTGCCGTGTCGGTCGATGACGCCGGCAATCTCGCATACACCTTCGCGCGCTCCGCCTGGTGTTCGACCGGCCCCGGCGGCGCGCTGCAGCCGAACCGCACCGCGCTGATCTACCGCCATGCGCCGGTCGATGCACCGGCCAGCGATGGCGTGGTGCTGTTCCGCCAGTCGCCGGTGAACTCGGGCGGCTTCCGCGTGCTCGGCAGCGTCGCCAGCAGCATCGCGCTGCAGCCCGGCGGCACCGCGCTGGTGACCTGGATGGGCCACGAGCAGCCGAACGAGTTGCCGAGTCCGTATCTGCGGCCGGTCAGTCTGGGCTTGGCGACGGCCGCTGCGACGCGCATCGACATCGACAACAGCTTCGACCGCAGCGCCCCGCTGGTCGGCGCGCGCAGCAGCGGTTACACGCTGTACTGGCGCAGCTCGTTCAATGATCCGGAGACCCTGACCCCGCGCGAACGCTGCCAGACGCTGGCCGTCGGGCTTGATGCCGTTGCGGCTTCGGCGCCGGTGACAGTGGCTCGCTGCAGCAGCGACACGCTGCGCCGGGCGTTCATCGTCCGCGCCGATGGCCGTCACGAGATCATCGTGCCGACCGCGACCAGCTGGCTCGGCACCCGCTATGACAGCGCCGGCGCCGAGCAGGGCAGCTATGGCGGCGGCACGCTGCCGAACCGCTTTCTCGACATCACACCGCTGGCCTGGTCGCCGACCCTGGCATCGGGCAACTATCTGGCCGCCTACCTGCGGCGCGCGGCCGACGATTCGCTCTCCGAGATCGTGCTGACCCGCTATGCCGGCCCGGACGGCACGCCGGCACTGGAGTTGAGCCTGAGCCCGGCTAGCCGCATCACCACGACTGATGGCCGCCCGGTGTCGCTGAACTGGCGCTCGAACCTGCCGGCCGGTAGCTGCTTCGGCTTCGGCAATCTCGGCGGACCGCTCGCGTCCAGCGGCAACCGCTTCCTCGGCGTGTTCACCACCGCCGGCGACCGGACTTACGGCATCGCCTGCGGGCCCGGCGCGCTGTCGAAGTCGGCGACGCTGTCGGTGATCGACCCGAACGCGGTGACCGCCACCGCCACCTGGACGCCGGCCAGCAGCTTCGCCGGCCAGCAGGCCAGCGTGAGCTGGAGCAGCGAGAACGCGACCGCCTGCAGCTACAGCCTGACCGGGGAGTTCAGCGAAAGCGGCGCGCTGTCCACGTCCGGCAGCCTGCCGTACCGCTTCAACAACGCCGGCAC
>CAYPJK010000192.1:1346-6228 GCA_964411025.1 uncultured Nevskia sp. | reverse complement strand
CCGCGCGGCAGCCACGGGCGGGGCCACGACGGGCGGCGGCGTCACCGCAGCTGGCAGTGCCGATGCTGCGGCGGCGCGCGCCGGTGCCGGCATCGGCATCGGCGTCGGCAGGGCCGGCGCGGCTGCACCGGCAGCCGCCCCCCCGAGGTATTGCGACAGCACGCGTTCCTGCAGCTGGAGGAACTGGCGCATCGTCTGCTGGTAGGCCGCCAGCGCCTCGGAGCCGAGCGCGGGGTTGGCCGCGAGCACGGCATGCGGTGCTGCCGCGGACGCGGACGGCACCGGTGCCGCTGCAGCGGGCGCCTGCACGATGACGGTACGGGCGGCCTTCAGCTTGGCTTGTTCGGCGGCCAGGGATTCGACGTCATAGGCCGGCAGCGAGCCGGTGCGGAACAGGGCATCGTCCTGTGCACGCGCGCAACCGCCGCTGACCCACCAGGCGTGCTTCGGAATGACGTCGGGCTTCAGCAGGTCGGCGAGCTTGGACAGATCGAGCGGCTGAGGATCGCGACCGTCGAACAGACGGGCGAGGGCGACTGGAACGCCGGCCACCACCAGTTCGGCAAGGCCGAGCAGCAGGCCGCGCAGCCCACCGCCGTTGCCGTCGAGCGACACACAGATCGAATCGCGTCCCGCCAGCGTGGCACGGGCCATGTTGGCGCAGGTGCCCTTCGGGCCAAGCTCGACGAACACGCGCACGCCATCGGCGTACATGGTTTCGATTTCGGTGACGAACTCGACGCTGTTCAGCAGGTGGCCATCCAGCACGCGCTTCACGCCGGCAGCATCGGCCGGATAGGCCTTGCCGGTGGTGTTGGCGTAGACGGCGAAGCGCGGTGCGCTGATCGCGCTGCCGGCGATCGCCGCTGACAGGCCGGCCTGGGCGCTGGCGACCAGCTCGGTGTGGAAGGCGCCCGACACCGCCAGCCGGGTGACGCGCACGCCGCTGGCTTCGAGCGCCTTGGCGGCCTGTTCGACACCGGCCGCCGGACCGGAAATCACCGCCTGCTCCGGCGCGTTGTGGTTGGCGATCTTGACGCCAGCGATGCCGGCAATTGCGGCGGCCACCACGTCACGCCGGGCCTGGATCGCCGCCATCGCGCCCTTTTCGGACGTCGCGGCGGCTTCGGCCATGCACTGGCCCCGCACGGCGGACAGCTTGAGGAAATCGCGGGCAGTCAGGGCACCGGCCGCATGCAGCGCTGCGTATTCGCCGTAGCTGTGGCCGGCTGCGGCGACGGCGCGCAGCCCCAGACGCTCGGCCAGCCGCGTGTAGCCCAGCGCCAGCGCGCCGATCGATGGCTGCGCGACGCGGGTATCGGTCAGCGCCTGCAGCTGGGCGCGTTCGGCGTCGGCATCGAAGGTCGCCGGCGGCAGGATCGTGCGCGACAGCAGCGCCGGGAATTCCGGGCGCAGCGTCAGGTCGGCGAACTCCAGCGCGCTGCGCAGCTCGTCGACATACAGCGCTGTCTCGCGGCCCATGTTGACGTACTGCGCGCCCTGGCCGGGGAACAGGAAGCCAATCTGCGGCGGCGTGCCCGGCACTGTCTTGGAGTAGCGCACCGACGGTGGCAGCGGGCGGCCGTTACCGCCAAGGCTGGCAATGGCGGCGTCGAGATCGGCCTGCAGGCCGGCGAAATCACGCGCCACCAGCGCCAGACAGACCGGCGAGCCGACGCGACTTTCCGCCTGCCGGGCCAGCGCATGCGCGAGGTCGCGCAGCTTGAGGTTGCTGCCCGCCTTCAGCGCCGTGACGAAGCGGCCGAGTTCGGCGGACAGCGTCGCCTCGTCCTTGGCGCGGAACACGAACAGTTCCTGCGGCCAGCGCGGGGCGCCGCTCGCGCCGCTGCTGCCGAAGCTGCCGCGGTACTCCTCAAGCACGGCGTGGAAGTTGGTGCCGCCGAATCCGAACGCCGATACGCCGCCTCGGCGCGGATGATCCGGATGGGCAATCCACGGCCGCGCATCCTTCAGCAGATAGACCGGCGCGTTGGGGTCGGCAATGGTGTCGATCGGCTTCTCGACGCCGTAGTGCGCCGGCAGCGTGCGGTGGTACAGCGACAGCGCCACCTTGATCAGGCCGGACACGCCGGCACTGGCCTTGGTGTGGCCCAGCAGGGTCTTGACCGAGCTGATCGCCACCGTCTTCGGCGCGGCGCCTTCGGCTGCCAGCGATTCGGTGATCGTGCGGGCCTCGGCCTTGTCGCCGACCGGCGTGCCAGTGCCGTGCGCCTCGGCCATGCCGAGGGTTGCCGGCGAAAAGCCGGCGCGCGCGTAGGCCCGCTTCAGCGCCAGCTTCTGGCCTTCCGGGCGCGGCGCGGTGAGGCCGAGCGCGCGGCCGTCGCTGGAGCCGGCGACCGACTTGATCACCGCATAGATGCGGTCACCGGCGGCTTCGGCGTCGGCGAGCCGCTTGAGCACCACGACGGCAAGGCCTTCGCTGATCGCGATGCCGTTGGCGTTCTGGTCGAAGGTGCGTGGCTTGCCGTCCGGCGACAGCGCCTGGGTCTTGGAAAAGCACAGGAAGCCGAACGGGCTCTGCACCGTGTCGATGCCACCGGCGATGGCGACGTTGCTGCGGCCGGCTTCGAGTTCGTTGACCGCGATCGAGATCGCCGCCAGCGACGAGGCACAGGCGGCGTCGACCGTGAAGTTCAGGCCACCAAAGTCCATGCGGTTGCTGACACGGCCGGCGGCGACGTTCAGCAAGGTGCCGGCGAACGATTCCTCGGTCCATTCCGGCAGGCGTTCCCAGACCGTCTTGTCGTCGATATCGACGAAGCGCGGCAGTTCGGCACGCACGGCGTACTGGGTACCAAGATCGCCGAGACCGCCACCGGCGCCGAGCACGATGCTGGTGTTCTCGCGGTCGTAGTCGCCATCGGCCATGCCAGCGTCGGCCAGCGCACGGCGTGCGACTTCCAGGGTCAGCAGCTGCATCGGGTCGATCGACTTCATCGACTTCGGCGGAATGCCGTAGGAGATCGGGTCGAACGCCACTTCGTCCAGGAAGCCGCCCCAGCGCGAATAGACCTTGTCGCGGGCCCGGCGGTCGGCGTCGAAGTACATCTTCCAGTCCCAGCGATCCTTCGGCACTTCGCCGATCACGCAGACCTGGTCGAGGATGTTTTCCCAGTACTTCTCGGCCAAGGTCGCTTTCGGCAACAGGGTGCCGACGCCGACGATGGCGATGTCCGAGGGCTTCGCGTCCTGCTTGCGCACGGCCTTGGCGCCGACCACCGCCTGCAGCATCGCCATGCCGCCCTCGGTGACTTCGCGGTGCAGCGCATCGAGCGTGATCACCTCGTCGCGCATGGTCGCGATCTGGCCGATCATGAACATGCCGTCCTTGTACTGGTCGGCTTCACTGACCTCGACGATCTGGCCGGAAGCGTCGCGGTTCAGGCCCTTCGAGGCCACGCGCATGCGGCCCATGTTCATGTCTTCGAGGCGGTCGCGCAGTTCGTCCGCACCCACGCCTTCACGTAGCAGTTCCTTGCGCGCGTCCCGGAATTCGCGGAAGAACGGGGTGTCGACGCAGCGCGTCGAATGTCCCGGACCGGTTTCGAAATTGACGGTCTTGTCGCAGCTGATCGCGGCGTCGCGGAAGCCTTTGACCACGGCTCCGGAGTCGACAATTTCCTGCGTGAACAGGTAGGCCGTGCCCATGATGCAGCCGACCTTCATGCCGCGTGCGGCCAGCGGTGCGGCCAGCGCCGCGAGCATCGCGCCGCTGGCGGCGTTGTGGATGCCGCCGGCGAACAGGATGTGGTAGCCGGCTTCGCTGCCCGGCTTCACATCGGCCAGCAGCACTTCGATCATCTGCTCCCACAGGGGGAAGCTGGCCAGCGGCCCGATGTGCCCGCCGCATTCCCGGCCTTCGAACACGAAGCGCTTGGCGCCCTGCTCGATGTACATGCGCAGCAGCGCGGGGGCTGGCGCGTGGATGTAGGTCGGGATGCCTTCCTTCTCGAACAGTGCCGCCTGATCGGGCCGGCCGCCGGCGATCAGCGCGTAGGTCGGCTTGCACTGCCAGACGGCAGCGATCTGCTCTTCGCGCAGGCTGTGCGGCACGAAGCCGAGCATGCCCACGCCCCACGGCAGTTCGCTGCCGTCGGCCTGGGTCATCTTCGCCTTGGTCTGCTGGAGCATCTCCAGCACCTGCGGGCCGCGGTAAAGCGCCAGTGCCAGGAACGGCAGCGCGCCGTTCTTCGACACCTGGTAGGCAAATTCAGGGGAATCCGAGACGCGGGTCATCGGGCCCTGGGCAATCGGGTACGTCGTGCCGTGCGACTGCGCCAGCGCGCCGCCGGGTGCCATGAAGCCGGTGGTCACCGCCGAAGCGACATGCTGGGTACTGGCGCGGCGCACCGCCTGGATGAAGCGGCCGACGCTGCGGTACTGGCTGCGATAGGTCGCCGCCATGCCGATGCCCTGGCCGATCGGCATGAACTGCTCGCCGCCGTTCCAGCCGAGATTGGCCGTCAGCCGGGCGCGCCAGTCAGCGACCTCAAGATCGCCGGCTTCGACGGCATTGTTGTCGGCATCGGCAGCCTTCAGCTGCGCGGTGCCCGGCCGCGAGTAGACGCGGCAGGGAAGATCGATCAGCTCGCCGAACAGCCGTGTCTCGGCCCCGTTCAGGCGCGCCAACTCGTTCTGCTGGGCTTCCGGTAGCGGCGATTCGGCGAGCAGCAGCAGCTGATCCTCGAAGACCACACCGGCTGCGCCCATCGCCCGCAGCGCGGCGGCGCTGTGCACGCCAATGCCGCCCTGCATGATCACGGGCAACGCCGTCTTTCCGAGCAGCTTCTGCGCCAGGATGTAGCTGGTGTCGGCACCGACCCAGCCGCCGGCCTCGTGGCCCTTGGCGACGATGCCGTGG
>CAYPJK010000192.1:0-1336 GCA_964411025.1 uncultured Nevskia sp. | reverse complement strand
GCAACGCGACCCGCAGCAGGAATTTCAAGTCATCATCGAACGCACCGGCGACGATGCCGTGGTGGGCGAAAGGCAGCTGGCCGACATGGGCGACGTCAATGATTTCAGCCAGCACACGATGCTGGCCACCCGGAGCCAGTTTTGCTGCCAGCGACGCCTGCTGGGCGGGTGTACCGGTGAGGATCAGGGTCAGCGGACGATCGCCGGCGGCGGACAGCAGGGCAGCAGCCAGCGCCGAATGTCCGAGATCGACACGGAGCCCGATTCTGGCGTCGGTCGCCGTCAGCAGACGTTCGAACGAGGCGGACGCGCGTTCATCGTCGCGGCTAAATTCGAGGTCGAGCAGTCCGATTCCACCAGCGCGGGCCGTTGCCACTGCGGTGCCCGGATGGGATGCGTCCGCAGGCGCAAGCCCTAAAACATCGAAGCTATCGTGTACCACTGCCGCTCTCCCGTCTGACCCCGCACTCACCGACATCTTTCCCGCACCCGCCCTGTTGCGACGGATCAGCGCTTCCGGCCTTCGAGGAACGGCACTTCAAGCACTTTTTCGTGAACGATCGGACCATGGCCGAAATAGCCGCCTTCCCCGAAGCATTCGCCATGGTCGGCGGTGATCACGAAATGGGTGCCGACCGGCGCTTTGGCGATCAGCGCATCGAGTACCTCGTCGACGTATTCCACGCAGCGAACCTGCTGCGTGTGCAGATCGCGCATCTGCTCGTCATCGAAGAACTTGTCTTCGGTTTCCTGGCCGAGGTTGTCGTCCATGCGCTTGAACACGCCGTGCACGCCCGAGATATGCGGCATGTTCTTCGGGTCGAGCATGAACGGATAATGCGTTTCGCCGAGGTTCAGGAAGTAGAACTGCGGCTCGGATTCGTCGAATTCGATCTGCTTGACCATGCCGGCGAAATCGTTGTGATTCGCCATCAGCTTGTAGTCGTCGAAATGCTTGTTCAGATGCGAGAACGGATTCAGCACGGGCAGCGACACCTTGGCTGAGGTGCGGTAGCCGTTCTGCTGCAGTACGTGCGGAAGCGACAGCTGCGGCACGAAGCTCTTGAACGAAAGGTCCTTGACGCCCAGGCGATCGACCCAGAGCGAGAAATCCTTCTTGTAGACCTCCGACGCGAACACACCCTGCGGGCTTGTGTGCGGAATCATGCCCATCAGGTAGGTGTAGTGGGACGGGCTGGTCCACGACGCGAACGAGTAGCGCTTCGAGCCCTCCCCGATGCGATCCATGTTCGGCCGTTTGGCGCGCTGGTAGCTGTCGTAGCGGCAGCTGTCCATGACGATGAAAACAAGATTATTGGCGGTCATTAAATTACTT
>CAYPJK010000191.1:0-6274 GCA_964411025.1 uncultured Nevskia sp. | reverse complement strand
GCGGTTCATCATTCCGCAAAACATTGAAAACAATCAATCCGTTTTCAAAAAAACTTCGGCAAGCAGGTTCAGAAGTACGCGCTGGCGGCACCGGACACCCAGCTGCGCCTGTTCGGCAAGCCGTCGCTGTCCGGCCGCCGGCGCATGGGCGTGACCCTGGCGCTGGCCGATGACGTCGATGCCGCGCGGGCCAAGGCACGGCGGGCGGCAGCCGCGATCGGCATCGCCGACTGACGTCGCCCCGCTCAGCCCTCGTCGCGGCCGCGGCGGTCGATCACCAGCGTCGTCGAGTGGCGCAGCAGATGGCGGGTGCGCAGCCGCGCGCGGAACAGCGTCACGGCCGACTGCAGCGCCAGCGCCAGGCTGGCCAGCGGGGCATTCCAGCGGAAGTCGCGCAGCAGCAGCAGGCGCGGCTGCAGCGGCAGGCAGCCGCGGTCGCCAACTTCCAGCACCCCGCCGTCCGGACCGGGGTGCTGCAGCAGCGCACCGCTGTCGACCAGTTCGCGGATCGAGATGGTCAGGTCAGCGCGGCGCAGACCGCACTGGCGCTCCCAGACACGTTCCAGTTGCTGGAGGGCGATCCGATCGCAGACACCGCGCACACCCTGCCCCCGCATGATCCGGTACAGGGCGGTATGGCGCGCGTGCTGCGTGACGAGCATCGGGATCTCCGGGGCCGGCCGGGCACGCAGCGGCATCCACGGGGCAATCCCGAGGTCTGCGGCATCGGGTTTCGGCCCGGCTCGGGCCCTACGAGACACTGCTTCGGCACCGAAGCCCGGTCCGGTCGCCGCGAAAGGCAGCAGTTGGCCGATGGATGGTGACCGGCCGCGCCCGTGACGCTCAGCTCCGGCACGGTACGCCGAAGATCCAGCCTTCCGGCTGCCTGTCCCCGGCCGCCCAGAGCGCCGGGTCGGCGGCCGCATGACGCAGGCCGGCGGCAGTGACCAGCGCATCGCACTGGTGATCGTCGAAGCTGCCGCGCGCCAGCCCGATCGAGGCCAGTCCGTTGAGCGCGTGGTTGAGATCCTCGCGGCTGCGCAGCTTGGCGTTGCCCAAGCCGGCCTGGCGGATGAACAGCCGCGGGTAGATCTCGCACACCACCGAGCGCCGGTCGCGGCCGGCGGCGGTGTCGAACGGCCAGATCGCCACCCGTTCGTGGTCGTCAGCCTCCAGCCGGTGCAGCAGCCGCATGCCGGCCAGCGCGCCCTTGCCGACCTGCTTGGCGCCGATCAGCTGGAACGGCGTCTGCGGGTTGCCGAGGCCGGCGTCGCGGCAGGCGCTTTCAGTGGCCCTCGGCTGCGCGTTCCAGCCGGGTGGCTGCGGGCCGGCGGTCCAGAAGCGCGAATCGCCCGCTGAGTAGCGGCTGCCCAGCAGATCGCCATCGGCCGCGCAGCGAGTGTCGATCTCCGCCCACAGCGCCGGCGCCGGCCGGCCGTCACCAGGCAGTGCGAAGGCGAAATCGAAGCCGACCAGCAGCCGCTGCGGTCGCGCCAGTTCACGCTGCAGCCACTCGAGCACGGCGGCGCGCGTCCAGGTCTTGCCGGGCGGCGACACCAGGGCCGGTGCCGCACGGCCGGCCGCGCAGCTGGCCACCGCCACGCCGGCATAGCCCGGCTGGGCGGCGCCGGACCAGTCGATGCCGATGTAGCGGTCGAAGTCCGCGTCGACGGGCGCGCGCATCCGGCTCAGGCGCTGGGCAGCGGAATGAACTCGTGCTCGCCGGGCACC
Organism: uncultured Nevskia sp.; assembly: GCA_964411025.1. Lineage (GTDB taxonomy): Bacteria > Pseudomonadota > Gammaproteobacteria > Nevskiales > Nevskiaceae > Nevskia. Next base: position 4,543 of record CAYPJK010000191.1, on the reverse strand, counting down.
GCCGGGAACGGGCTGCCGGCCTCGCCGTAGCGCAGCCAGTCGGCCTTCGCCTGTTCGATGCGCTCCGGGCGCGTCGACACCAGGTTCCACCAGACCGTCCGCGCCTCCGGCAGCCGGGCACCGCCGAGCAGCATCAGCCGGCTCGCGCTGCGGGCGGTGACCGTCACCTCGGCACCGGGCACCAGCACCGCCAGCTCGCCGGGCGGCACCGCTTCGCCGCCAATCTCCACCGCACCGCTTACCACATAGACGGCGCGCTCCTCGTGCTCGCCGCAGACCGGCAGTACCGCACCGGCATCAAGCTCGGCCGCCACGTAGAGCGTCGGCGAGCGCACCGCGACCGGCGACTGCGCGCCGTAGGCGCGTCCGGCGATCACGCTGAGCCGCGCGCCGTCGCGCTGCACGCGCGGCAGGCTGGCCGCCGGGTGATGGACGAAGGCCGGCTCGATCTCCTCGTCGGCCGCCGGCAGCGCCACCCAGCTCTGGATGCCGTGGATCGCGTAGCCGCTGGCGAGGTCGTCCGGATGGGTCCGTTCGGAATGGACGATGCCGCGCCCGGCGGTCATCCAGTTGACGTCACCCGGGGTGATGTCCTGCAGGCTGCCCAGGCTGTCGCGATGGCGGATGCGGCCCTCGAACAGGTAGGTGACCGTGGCCAGCCCGATGTGCGGATGCGGCCGCACGTCGATGCCGCCGCCGGGCGTGAAGACCGCCGGGCCCATCTCGTCGAAGAACACGAACGGCCCGACCAGCTTGCGGTGGGCGATCGGCAGCACCCGCCGCACGGCGAAGCCGCCGAGGTCGCGGCTGCGGCCGGCGATGCGGTCGAGGATGCAGGACGAAGCGGTCGGAGCAGTCATGGTCAGGCCGGGCGGAAGCGGGTTCGTCTGGATGATAGGCCGGGCCCGCCTTCACGCGGGCAGGCGGCGCTGTCACATGCCGTCAACATGCGCTGACTAGGCTCTGCGGCTGTTCAATTCCAATGGGGAGCCACGATGACAAAGTTCAACTGGAAGGCCGCCGCCGCGCTGGCCTTTGCTGCTGCACTGCCGGTGCTGGACGCCAGCGCCGCCGGCGTGACGCTGACGCCGCTGGGTCAGTACGACTCCGGCGTTCGCGGCGCGAGTGCCGCCGAGATCGTGGCCCATGACCCGGGCACGCAGACCCTGTTCGTCGTCAACTCCGCGGCGGCGAGCATCGACGTGCTCGACATCCGCGACCCGACCCGGCCGGCGCTGCGGCGCACCTTGCAGGAGACCGGCGGCAACGCCAACTCGATCGCCGTCCGCGATGGCCTGGTGGCGGCGGTGTTCGCGGCCGACATCAAGACCAATCCCGGCAAGGTGGTGTTCTACGACGCCGCGACGCTGGAGAAGATCGTCGAATTCCCAGTCGGCGCGCTGCCCGACATGGTCACGTTCACGCCGGATGGCCGCGGCCTGCTGATCGCCAACGAGGGCGAGTCGAACGGCTACGGCCGGCCGGATTCGGTGGACCCGGAAGGCTCGGTCACCGTGGTCGACCTGCGCGCTGTCCGCGACTGCTACAACGCCCAGCCGAGCCCGCGCAGCTTCGTCACCGCGCTGCGCTGCGTGGCCGACACCGGCGTCGAGCCGCGCACGCTGCGCAACACGGTCGGCTTCCGGGCGCTGAACGGCCGGGTCGACGAACTGCGGGCGGCGGGCATCCGCATCTACGGCCCGGGCGCGACCGTTGCCCAGGATCTGGAACCCGAGTACATCGCGGTGTCGCCGGATGGCAAGACCGCCTGGGTGACGCTGCAGGAAGCCAACGCCGCTGCCGTGATCGACATCAGCGACCTCGGCCGGCCGCGCCTGAAGACGCTGATTCCGTTTGGCAGCAAGGACCACGCGCTGGCCGGCAACGAGCTGGATGCCAGCGACCGCGACAACGCCATCAACATCCGCAACTGGCCGGTCAAGGGCCTGTACCTGCCGGATGCCATCGCCAGCTACCAGGCCGGCGGCGAAACCTTCTACGTCACCGCCAACGAAGGCGACGATCGCAACGATTTCATTCCCGGCGAGGAAACGGTCCGCGTGCGTGCGCTCGGCGCCGAGGCGCTCGACCCGGCCGTGTTCGGCGACATCGAAAGCCTGCGCGACAACACCCGGCTTGGCCGGCTGACCGTTTCGCCGGCGACCGCGCCGCGCAATGCCGCCGGCCAGTTCACCGAGCTGCAAGCGCTCGGCGGCCGCTCGTTCTCGATCTGGTCGTCGCAGGGCCGGCAGGTGTTCGATTCCGGCTCGGACTTCGAGCGGATCACCGCCGCCCGCTACCCGATGAACTTCAACGCCTCCAATGACAACAACAACTTCGACGACCGCAGCGACAACAAGGGCCCGGAGCCGGAAGGCGTGGTGGTGGGCACGATCGACGGCCGCACCTATGCCTTCATCGGCCTGGAGCGGATCGGCGGCGTGATGATCTACGACGTGACGGTGCCGGCGCAGTCGCGCTTCGTCGACTACGTCAACACGCGCGATTTCGCGCTGTCGCCGACCGGCCCGGCACCGACCGACAACGGTCCGGAAGGTCTGGCCTTCATCCCGGCCGCGAACAGCCCGACCGGCCAGCCGCTGCTGGTGATCGGCAACGAGGTCAGCGGCACGACGCGGCTGTTCGCGATCAGCCCGCTGAACTAGCCATCGATCGGCGGGCGCAACAGGCGCCTGCGGCTGGACCGTTGGACATCAGAAGCCCCGCCCGGACATTGCGCCGGGCGGGGCTTTTGGCTGCTGCCGCCGAACGTAGCCGGCCGCTCAGGCGGGCGGCGCCGGATCGGGATCGACGGGCTCGGTCGCGGCTGCAGCCGGACGGGTCGGCAGTGACTGCACCGGCGGCAGCGCGGCGTCGAGCACCGCCGCTGCCGGAAAATTCCATTCCCCGATATCCAGTCCCTCGCGCTTCATCTGCTCACGCAGACGTGCCAGCCGCAGCGGCGCGCCGCTGGTCGACACCACCGCCGTCCCGCGCCGGGTGACCAGCACCTCAAGCCGGCCGAGCAGCAGCTGGCGATCGCGCACGCGGTTGCCGGACGGCGCCCGGCCGTGCGCCCAGGACGCCGCCGGCAGCCAGATGTCGGCCGGCACGCACAGCGCGCCCTCGCCATCGAGCACCACCAGCGCGAAGTCCCGGTACTTCCGCACCATGCCGTTGCCCAGCGCGGCTTCCAGCACGGTCTTCGGCGCGTTCAGCGGCATCCGCGATCAGCGCGATCAGTGATCGTGGCGGCCGTGCGGCTTGCCATGACCCTTGTGACGACCGTGGTCATGGCGGTGGTCGTGGCCACGGGGCCGGTGGCGATCGTCGCGACGCGGGGCGCTGCGGCGGTCATCGCGGCCGGCATTGGCGCCGATCGCGGCCCCGGTGGCGCCGCCGATGGCACCGCCGAGGATCGCGCCCTCGCGGCCGCCGACCGAATCGCCGACGGCGGCACCCGCGCCACCACCGATGGCACCGCCGATCACGGCACCGGTGGTGTCACCGGCGAAGGCCGGCGTGGAAAGGGTGGCGGCCAGGCACAGGGCCGTGGTCAGCATGCGGATGTTCATGAGCGGATTCTCGATGAAGGAAGGCGGGATTCGGCGCGCGGATCAATCGCGGCAGTAGCGGTCGTGGCGATGGCCGTGGTGGCCATGGCGATGGCCGTGACCGCGCCGGTCGTCCTCGTAGACATAGACATTGGTGCGGCTGTAACCGCCGTAGTAGCGACGGTCGTCGTAGTGGGGCTCGTAACGGCGGTCGTAGCGACGGTCATCGACATAGCGGCGGTCGTAGCCGCGATAGCGATCGTCATAGCGACGGCCGTCATCGCGACCGCGGTTCTGGCTGGCGACCGACGCGCCGACCAGGCCGCCGAGCGCACCGCCGACCACCGCACCATCGCGGCCACCCACCGAGTTGCCAACGGCCGCGCCGGCCGCAGCGCCGATGGCGGCACCGAGGATCTGATCGCCACGGCTGCCGGCCATCGCCGGCGTGGTGATCGCGGTCGCCAGCAGCGCGGCGGCGAGGATGGACTTGAACATGACGGTCTCCCGAGAAAGGTGTCGATGCCGTTTGCATCGTGAGACCCAGCTTGCAGGCGCGCCGCTGAATTGCGCCTGAACCGCTGCGGCCCGCCATGCGGGCCGCCGGCCTCAGCCCGGGCGGGGCTTCTTCGGCTTCGGTTTGCCGCCGGCTGGCGCCTCGTACGGCGTCTTTGCCGGCGGCGCGTTGAGCCGGCTCAACTTCAGCTGGCGGCCGACCACCCAGACCTTCTGCAGGTCGCGGAAGATTTCCTTCGGCATGCCGGCCGGCAGATCGACGAGGCTGTACTCGTTCTCGATCTCGATGCGACCGATGAAGCTCGATTCGACGCCGGCCTCGTTGGCGATCGCGCCGACGATGTTGCCGGGCTTCACGCCGTGCGCGTAGCCGACCTCGACGCGGAAGGTTTCCATCGGCACCGATTCCTCGCGCGGCGCGCGCTTCGGGCTCGGGCGTGGCGCTTCGTCGAAGCTGCGCGGCGGCGGGCTGG
>CAYPJK010000190.1:0-6312 GCA_964411025.1 uncultured Nevskia sp. | reverse complement strand
TCCTGTGCGTGGTACTCCTCGCAGATGCGCGACAGCAGGTAGATGCCGTAGTCGATGCCGACGCCGACGCCGATCGCGGCCACCATCAGCGAGTTGATGTCTAGGCCGATGCCGATGACATGCATCGCCGCGTTCAGCGAGAAATTCGCCATGTTCACCGGGATCAGCAGGATGATGCCGGCGACGAACGAGCGGTAGGCGAGGCTGCAGCCCATCAGGATCACCAGATTCAACAGCGCGATGATCAGGTAGTGGTAGCGCTCGACGACGTGATTCATCGCGTACTGCAGGGCGATGGTGCCGGAGCCGAGGCGGATGGTGAACTCCTTGTGATCGGCGCCGACTTCCTCGACCGCCTTGGTCGCTTCACGCAGCGCAGCGTCGACGGTCTCCTGCTTGTTGTCCTTGAACCACAGCGACACGGTGCCGTTCTGCTGTTCGAAGTCGATGACGTGCGAGAAGGCCTTCGGACTGGAGCCGACCATCACGGCGCCGGCGGCGGCCGAGACGTAGAAATCGGTCGGATCCAACGGGGCCCAGCGCGGATCGCCACCGGCAAACAGCCGATTGGCTTCCTGCAGGTAGTCACCAAATGACAAGGTGGCGCGCGGTGCATCGGGCGCGTTCTCGATGATGTGCTGCAGCCGCTGCATGGTCATGATCGAGTCTTCGCGCTGCATCAGGCGCGCCGGGCTCTTCTGGTCCTTGGCCTCGAAGATGATCTCCAGCGTGTTGACGCCGGCGAAGTTGCGGTTGATCTGTCGCACCGCCTCGTTGAACTCGGAGTCATCCCAGAGCAGGTTGGAGCCTTCCACCGGGTTGCCGACACGGATCTGCAGCGCGGTCTGCACCGCGAACACACCGATGCCGATCATCACGCCGGTAGTCCACGGCGCAGCGCGGCCGAAGGTAAGGCCGGCGATCCGGCGCAGGATGCGCTGCAGCGGCGTGGTGCCACCCTTGCCGACCAGATCGTCGACGTTTTTCGGCGGCGGCAGCCAGGACAGCAGCAGCGAGATCAGCACGACGCCGGTCGGGATCAGCCAGACGCACCAGAAGCCGCAGAACAGCGCGAACCGCTCCATGGCCGGGATCGGCGCGATGGCGATCAGGAAGATGCCGACGATGTCGGTGAAGATGCCGAGGATCGACGGCGCCATCATCACGCCCATGGTGATTTCGGCGGCCTGCTTGCGATCCTTCAGGTGTGCGTAGATCTCGTAGTAGCGCTCGGTGAACTGCACGCAGTGCGAGAACGAGCGGGCGATCAGCAGCAGCGGCACCACCATCAGCAGCGGCTCGATCGGCGACTTGATCCAGCCGGTCAGACCGAAGCCCCAGATCGCGGCGACTGTGGAGGTCACGATCGGCGTCACCACGCCCACCACGTTGCGCATGTACAGCGCCAGCGAAATGATCAGCGCGCTCAGCGTGATCGCGAAGATCTTGAACATCTCCGCCTTGTAGGTGAACACCCAGCCGGTCAGCGCCGGTTGGCCGGCGAGGTAGACGTTGTGGTTCTCGTCACGTGCAGCGAGCACCAGGCCCTGCACGTACTTGAAGGCTTCTGCGTAGTCGAGACGCGACTCGTTGAAGGTCGCGTTGATCAGCGTGGCCGACTGGTCAGCGGAAATCAGGAACGTGCGCGCGTTCGGAGATTTCTCGACGCGCATCTTGAAGTCGGCGATTTCTTCCGGTGTTTTCGGCACCGCGTCGCCCATCAGCGGGCGCATGTCGATGCCGAACGGCGTGGCTTCGGCGTAGCGGGCCTTTTCCGTGGAGATCGACAGGATCTGGTCGTGATCGACACCCGGCGCGAGGTCAATGTCGCGCGTCATGTTCCAGACCTTGCCCAGCGTTTCGGCGTTGTAGATGTCGCCGTTCTTGCGCTGCACCATCAGCGTGAAGGTCAGCGGGTTGCCGAAGTTCGGGTGATCCTTGAACACCTGCACGTACGGTTCGTCGCGCGGCAGCAGATCGGAAAAGATCGTGTCGAGCCGGACATCCTTCAGCCCGATGCCGAAGAACAGGGTGATCAGCGCAAAGACGGCGCCGCTCAGACCACGATGGTTCATCACCCACTTGGCGATGCGGAAACGCAACGAGAACATGCTTGGGGACCTCGACGGAAAAGATGTTGCCCAGCTGAAAGCCGCCGTGAAGGCAGCCGCGGTTTACTTCAGGGGGCGGGGGCCACTCGATGGCCGCAAGCGAACGCGATGACACGCATCGATGGCTTCGACATCCATTCCGCTCCTCCAAACGATGGTGACGGTGGCATCGACAGTGGTCTGTCGCGCCCGTCAACCTGCACTTTAGTTGTGGGTTGATTAAACGGCGTGCGGAGGGGTGCAGCACTACACCATCGGGTAGTTTTGGGCAGGTAGGGGTAGCGCCCCCGGGACCTGCACCCGCCCATACGCGCGTCACATCAATGCCTTTTGAGCGGCGGGCAAGCGGCTCTGCCGCGATTGCGCAAGCGAAATGCTGCGCTATGCACGAGCGCCGAGACGGCGGACTTAAGGGATCAGGCCCAGCTGGCGTCCAGCGGTGATCGCCTGCACGCGGCTGCTGACCGCGAGCTTGGAATAGATGTTCTTCAGGTGGAACTTGATGGTGTTCTCGGACACGAAGATCCGGCTGGCCATTTCCTTGTTCGACACGCCGTTGGCGAGGAAAACGAGAATCTCCTTTTCCCGATCGGTCAGCGCTTCTAGCGGCCGCTGGCCGGTGCTACTGCTGGCGCTCGGGCTGACACCGGCGGCGTTCAGCAGCAGTTCCAGGTAGACCCGGCTCGGGCCGAGTCGGGTTTCGCCGCCGGTCAGCGATTCCTGCAAGGCCGCGTACTCCTCCTGCAGCAGCGTGAGGATGTCGGCGCCTTCGTCGAGCATCACCCGGACATAGCCGCCGGCTTCGGCCAACTGCAAGGCCTTGCGCAGGCTGCGGTGGGCGGCGTTGCGCTGGCTGCGGCGGTGCTGCAGCACGGCGTCGAGCAGGTGCAGCTTGATCAGCCGGTAGGCGCGCCCGGAGGCATTGGCCATTTCGGCGGCGATCAGTTCTGCAGCGGTGGTCGCGTCGCCGCTGTGGATCGCCAGGCGAATGCGGCCGAGGATCTCGCCCTCGATTTCCTCGGCAATCGGCAGCCATCCCTCGGGCTGCGGCAGCGGGTCGGGCACGATGCTGGCGGCCAGCCGCGTGGCCCGGGCCAGATCGCCTGCCAGCAGCAGGCGGCGCACCCGTTCCCAGTTCAGTGTTGCCACTGGCCGCGTCCAGCCGTTGGCTCGGCAGATCGCTTCGGCCTCGTCGAGTACCTCGTTGGTCCGGGTCGCGCGTCCGCGGGCATCGTGGCCACGGGCGGTGGCCATGAAAGCGGTGAGCATCCAGTCCGGCAGGGTGGAATCGGCGATCGCGGAAAGATGTGCTTCGGTCAGCGCTTCCAGCGCGTTCAGCTCGTTGCCTTCGTACAACGCCAGCGCGAAGCCGGACGCGATGGCGGCCGACGCGAACGACTTGTCGAGTTCCGGCTGGTGCGCCGCCATCGCGCTGCGGAAGCGGCTCAGCGAGTCGTCGACCTGACCGCGCAGCACCAAGCCGAAGCCTTCGATCGCCACCATGTAGCCGCCGCTGAACGTGGCCTGCGCGCGATCGTTGTAGCTGCGGGCGATGGCGATCAGTTCCCGGCCGCGTTCGAAGTCCCCGCAGGTGAAGGCGCGATAGGCCAGCAGGTTGGCGGCGGCGCCGTATTCGAAGGCGCCGAAGCCGGCGACATCGCGGTTGCGGACATCCACCCTGCCGATCAGGTCGAAGCCTTTGGCCACCTCGTTGCGCGACATCGCGGCCATTGCCAGCGCAATGCCGCAGTGGCCGTAGGCGACCGCCATTCCGGCCTGCTCGGCCGCACCTTCCTCCAGCGCCGGCTCGATCTTGCGCAGCTCGCTGTAGCGGCGCAGGAAGATCAGGGCGTAGGCGACCTTGACGACCAGATCCTTGCGGCTGGTGACGCAGGACAGCGGCAGCCGCGGGAACCAGCGTTCCACGGTCATCAGGTGGGCACGCGACACCAAGTTCGACGCCCATTCGTTCATCGCATCGGTGGCCAGCTCGCAGTCGCGGCTGGCGATGGCGTGATGGACGGCGTCTTCGTAGTAGCCGTTGCGGAAGTTCCAGTCGGCTGCGCGCTGGTGCACTTCGCGGGCCACTTCCGGCTTTTCGGTCCGCAGTTCCTCGGCAAGAAACGACGAGAACAGCGCGTGATACTTGAACCAGCGCCCCTCGGCGTCGAGGCTGCGAATGAAGAGCCCGGAGCGCTCCAGCCGCAGCAGCGTGTCCTGCGAACGGCTGCGACCGGTGACCTCGTCGCACAGCGGCGCGGTCATCCGGCTCAGCAGCGAGGTGCGCAGCAGGAATTCCTGGTCCTCCGGCGGCTGCAGGCTGAGCACGCTGTCCGTCAGGTACTCGGCCAGTTCGCGCGGCCGAGAGGTGCCGAAGTCGCCCAGCGAGCGACGCACGTCCGGATTGGCGAGGCTCAGGCGGAACAGCTGTAAGGCCGCCGGCCAGCCTTCGGTATGCAGGTAGATCGATTCGACCTCCTCGCGGCTGACATCGAGGCTGGCACCGCGCGAGGCGAAGAAATGTTCGACCTCGCTGCGCGAGAAGCGCAGGTCGTCGGCCCGCAGCAGCGTCGTCTGGTTGTTGACCAGCAGCTTGGCCATGCCGATGTCGGGCACCGAGCGTGAGCCGACGAAGATCCGGACATTGGCCGGAATGTGCTCGAACAGCTCGCGGAAGAAGACCAGTACCGACTTGTTGGTCAGCACCTGGAATTCATCGAGGAAAATCGCCACCGGCGTGCCGGTCTTCAGCAGTCGGTCGACGATCCAGTCGGTCCGGGTGCGCAGCTTGGGCGCGGCGAAGTCGTCGTCGCCGGGCGGGGCGTCCAATGCCTCGTCGCCGATCAGCGACAGCACCATCGCCTGCAGGTGCACCGAGAATCGGCGGCTGTCGTTGTCGGCGTCGTCGAAGGTCAGCCAGCCGGTACGGTAGCCATCCTGCTCGCACAGCGTCTTCAGTTGCTGCAGCGCCGTCGTCTTGCCGTGGCCGGCAGGCGCTTGCAGGAACACCACGCGCGCGGACGTGCCCCGCAGCGCGCGCTGCAGGATGTCCTTGCGTTCGATCGCGCCGGCATAGCTGGTCGGGGCAAACAGCTTGTGGCTGTAGACCTCGACTTCAGCATTGGCGGCAGCGGCGGCGGTGTCACCGATCATGCGATGGCGTTCTCGGGCGGGCCCCGCCGGCGGCGGGGCACGATCGGAACTGTACAACGCCGCTGCGCCCTGGCGTTCCTGGTCGTCCGACGGGTAGTCGTCCATCGCGCAACCGGTCGCGGTCAGGCCACCTTGACGACGACCTTGCCGAAGTTGCCGCCGCCGAGCAGTTCGATGAAGCCCTGCGGCGCTGCGTCAAGGCCGTTGACGACATGCTCGCGGATCTTCACGTCGCCGGCTTCGATCGGCGCCGTCATCTCGGCCAGGAAGTGGCCGTAGTGGGCCGGATACTGATCGAAGATGATGAAACCCTCGATTTTCATGCGCTTGAACAGCGCTTCGGTCAGGAAGCCAGGCAGGCGGTCCGCACCACCGAGGCCAGCGCCGGAGTAATGCGAGATCAGACCGCAGACCGGCATCCGCGAGTTCATGTTCATCAGCGGCAGCACCGCGTCGAACACCGGCCCGCCAACGTTTTCCATGTAGATGTCGATGCCGTTCGGGCAGGCGGCCTTCAGGCGCGCCGGCAGGTCGGCACCACGATGGTCGACGCAGGCATCGAAGCCCAGTTCCTTGACCGCGTATGCGCACTTGTCAGCGCCGCCGGCGATACCGACCACGCGGCAGCCGGCCCGCTTGGCCAATTGCCCGATGATCTGACCGACGGCGCCGGTGGCGGCCGCGACGACGAAGGTTTCGCCGGCCTTCGGCTTGCCGATCTGGTTCAGCGCGTACCAGGCGGTGAAGCCCGGCATGCCGAGGCTGCCGAGATACAGGCTCGGCTGGCGGGCGGTCTTCGGCAGCTTGACGATGATGTCTTCGCCGCTCGACAGCGCGTAGTCCTGCCAGCCGGAATAGGCCTGCACCAGATCACCGACCTGGTAGCCGTCATGGTTCGATGCCACCACTTCGGAAACCGTGCCGCCGACCATCACTTCGCCCGGCTTCACCGACGGCATGTAACCGTCGGTTTCGTAGATGCGCACGCGCATGTACGGGTCCAGCGACAGCCACAGCGTGCGCAGCAGCACCTGGCCCGGGCCCGGTG
>CAYPJK010000189.1:0-6340 GCA_964411025.1 uncultured Nevskia sp. | reverse complement strand
TGGCGATTTCGCCGGCCGCGTCTGGCGCATCGGCCTGATGGGCCAGAGCTGCACCGAACGCCATGTCGACCTGCTGCTGAACGCGCTGGCCAAGGTCAGCGGCCGCACGCGTTCGACGATGCGGAAGGCCGAAGCGGCGGCCTGAGCGGCCGCGCCGGCGGGCGGCAAGCCCCGGCGCGCCGCGACCCGACGGGCAGTCCGGGGATGACCCGGCTGCCCGTTTTTCATGGGCTGTGGCATCGTCCCGGCCACGACGACACCGACACCGGACGCAGGAGACCGCCATGACCGCCCCCGAAAAGCTTGTGATTCCCGAAGTGCGCAGCAAGGTGTCGGCGGAGGAATGGCAGCTCAGGGTCGATCTCGCTGCCGCCTACCGGCTGGTCGCGATGTTCGGCTGGTCGGATCTCGTGTTCACCCACATCTCCGCCCGCGTGCCGGGGCCGGAGCACCATTTCCTGATCAACCCCTACGGCTTCCTGTTTGACGAGATCACCGCGTCGAGTCTGGTCAAGGTCGATCTCGAAGGCCGCCAGGTGCTGGAGTCGCCGTATCCGATCAACCCGGCCGGCTTCGTGATCCATTCGGCGGTGCACGCGGCGCGCGAGGATGCGAAGTGCGTGCTGCACGTGCATTCCGCCAATGGCGTGGCGGTGTCGGCGCGCAAGGAAGGCCTGCTGCCGATCAGCCAGCAGTCGATCTTCGTCATGTCGAACCTCGGCTATCACGACTACGAAGGCGTGGCGCTGCTCGAGGACGAGAAGCCGCGGCTGGTCCGCGATCTCGGCCGCAACAGCTACCTGATGCTGAAGAACCACGGCCTGCTGACGGTCGGCAGCTCGGTCGCCGAAGCCTGGGTGGCGATGTACATCTTCGAAAGCGCCTGCAACATCCAGGTGCGGGCGATGGGCGCCGGCGGCGCCAATGTCGACAACCTGCTGATGATCCCGCAGGACATCCTCGACGGCGGCATGCGCCAGCTGCAGGAAGCGACGCGCGGGCAGGGCGCGGCGTTTGTCTGGCCGGCGATGCTGCGCAAGCTCGATCGCGTCGACCCCAGCTACCGCACGTGAGCCGCACGGCGGCCCTGAGCGTCGCCGCGCTCGCGCAATGGCGCGCGGCCGGGCAGCGCTACGATCATCGCGGTGCCGCGATCTTCGTTCGCGAGGCCGGGGCGGCGCTCGACCAGCCCTGCTCGCTGCTGTGCCTGCATGGTTTCCCGACCGCCTCGTTCGACTGGTATCCGATCTGGGATGCGCTGGTCGCGCGCTTCGGCCATCTGCTGGCCTTCGACATGCTCGGCTACGGCTTTTCGGCCAAGCCGGCCGGGCAGGACTACCCGATCAGCACCCAGGCCGACATCGCCGAAGCGCTGCTGCGCGACCGCGGCGTGCGCCGCGTGCACCTGCTGGCCCACGATGTCGGCGACACCGTTGCCCAGGAACTGCTGGCCCGCGATGCCGAACGCCGGTCGCTTGGCGACCGCTCGCTGGAAATCGTCTCCTGCGTGCTGCTCAACGGCGGCCTGTTCCCGGAAACGCACCGCGCCTCGCGCGCCCAGAAGCTGCTGCTGTCCCGGCTCGGGCCGCTGGTGGCGGCCACCGTCAGCGAGAAGCGCTTCATGCCGAACTTCGCGCTGGTGTTCGGGCCGCAGACCCAGCCGTCAGCGGAAGAGCTGAAGGTGTACTGGTCGCTGCTGGCGCACGACCACGGCCACCGCCGCCTGCACCGGCTGATCCGCTACATCCTCGAACGGCGCGCCCACCGCGATCGCTGGGTCGGCGCGTTGCAGACCACGTCGGTGCCGCTGCACCTGATCGATGGCGCGGTCGATCCGATCTCGGGCGCGCACATGGTGGCGCGCTTTCGCGAGCTGATCCCGAACCCGGACGTCACCCTGCTGCCCGATATCGGCCACTACCCGCAGACCGAGGCACCGGAGGCGGTGCTGGATGCGGTGCTGGCGTTTCACGAGCGCCTGCCGCGCGGATAGCGCGGCCTTGCGTTCGCGCCAGCCCCGAGCGGGTCGCAGACCGTACCGCCGCCAGACCTGCCGATCGCCCAACCCGAGACCACCCGGCCATGCCCCAGATCCCGAACGCGCCCTCCGGCAACCCGCATCGCGATGCGCTGCTGCAGCGGCTGGCCCACGAACTGGCGACGGCCGAGCGCGACGGCCGGCGCGTTGCGCTGCTGACCGAGCAGGTGCCGGATCTGAGCATCGCCGAGGCCTACACCATCGCCCGGCTGCGCTTTGCACATCTCGGCCGCGCCCGGGTCGGCTACAAGCTGGGCTACACCAGCCGGGCGATGCGCGAGCAGATGGGCATTGCCGAACCGAACTACGGCCTGCTGGCCGAAGGCATGGTGCTGGAACCCTCGCCGGTCACGCTGGAGACCGGGCCGCTGGTGCACCCGCGGGTGGAACCGGAGCTGACGCTGGAACTGGGTTCGGCGCTGTCAGGGCCCGGGTGTACGCCTGCCGCTGCTGCGGCGGCGATCGCCAAGGTCTATCCGAGTCTGGAGGTGGTCGACACCCGGTACCACGCCTACCAGTTCACGCTGCGCGACAACATCGCCGACAACAGTTCGTCGGCGCGTTGCGTGCTCGGCGCGCCGGTGGCCTTCACGGCGCAGCTCGACCTGAAGGGCTGTGTCGTCGAGCTGCGGAGCGACGACGGCGTGCTGGCGTCCGGCGTGGGCGCCGATGCGCTTGGCGATCCGGTGCTGGCCCTGGCCTGGCTCGCCAATGCGCTGGCGCCGCAGGGCGAGGGCTTGCGCCCCGGCGACCGGGTGATGACCGGCGGGCTCACGCGGGCCTTCCCGATCGCCGCCGGCGAACGGCTGACGGCCTCGTTCTCCGGCATCGGCAGCGTCGAGCTTCGGCGCCGCTGACCGGCCGCGCGGCCGGCACAGCGGATCGGCGCAGGCCCTGCGCTGCAGCGGCGCTGGATCAGGGACGGATCAGCATCTTCATCGCCGCGTCGCGCTTTTCGTGGAAGACGCGGAACGCCTCGTCGATGCGGGCCAGCGGGAAGTGGTGGGTGAAATAGCCGTCGGGTTCGACGACGCCGGATTCGATCAGCCGCAGCGCCTCGGCCATGAACGGCTGCACCGATGCGAAGCCGTTCATGTGCAGGCTGATGTTGCGCAGGAACACGTTGGCGAGATCGAGGTTGAAGGTGGAATCGCAGAACACGCCGATCGCCGCCACCGTGCCGCCGGCGCGCACCAGATCGAGGCTCGCCTGCAGCGCGTCAGGCGTGCCGACCACTTCGATCACCTTGTCGAACCCGCGCCCGCCGGTTTCCGCCAGCGCCCGGGCCTTCCAGTCCTCGTCGCCGATGTTGATGGCGATCGCGCCGCGCCGGCGGGCGATGTCGAGCCGGTAGTCCAGCCGGTCAAGCACCACCAGCCGGCGGGGGCCGCGCTGCAGTGCAATGTCCAGGGTCATCAGGCCGGTCGGGCCGCAGCCGATCAGCGCCACGTTGTCGCTTGGCTCGATCGCGGCGAGCCGGTTGGCGATGATCGCCGACGGCAGGTTGCAGGACAGGGTGACCGCCGCCGCGTCGGAGACGCCGTCGGGAATCCGCAGCGCGTGGCCCTCGGCATGCGGGATCACCATCGCTTCGGCATGGCTGCCGTTGATGTTGCCGAACGGCACGCCGAAGCCGTACACCGCGCTGTGCGTGGTTTCGCAGTGCGCGGTCTGCCCGGCGGAGCACATGAAGCAATGCCCGCAGGACACCGAATAGCCCATGCTGACCCGGTCCTTCGGCCGGAAGCGGGTGACGGCGCGGCCGACCTCGATGACCTCGCCGATCAGCTCATGGCCGGTCTGCGAGACGCCTTTCTCCATGATTGCGTCGAGCGCGCCGCGGTACAGGTGCAGATCCGAGCCGCAGATCGAGGTACCGGTGACCCGGACCAGAATCTCGTGATCCGCCTGCAGGCGGGCATCGTCGATGTCAGTGCAGCGGATATCGCCCGCGCCGAAGTAAACCGCTGCCTTCATCTGTCGCTCTCCCCGTGGCCTGTGTTCTGTTGTGCTGGCTTGCGCGGGCACGCTAGACAATCATCGGCCCGGCCGGAACCCGCTTTGGTGAATATTCCAATGCGGGCCGGCTTGGGGGCGGCGCTCAGTCGACGATCACCAGGCTGACGTCGATATTGCCGCGCGTCGCATTCGAGTAAGGGCAGACGATGTGCGCCTGGTCGACCAGCGTCTGCACCTGCTCGCGCGGCAGGCCAGGCACGTGGATGCGCAGTTCCGCCTCGATGCCGAAGCCGGTCGGGATCTGGCCGATGCCGACGCGGCCGGTGATCGTGGTATCGGCCGGCAGCGCCACCTTGGCCTTGCCGGCGACGAACTTCAGCGCGCCGAGGAAGCAGGCCGAGTAGCCGGCGGCGAACAGCTGCTCCGGGTTGGTGCCGGGGCCGCCGGCACCGCCGAGTTCGCGCGGCGTCGACAACTGCACGTTCAGGACCTGGTCGGATGACACGGCGTGGCCTTCGCGGCCTCCGGTGGCGGTGGCTTCGGCGGTGTAGAGAACTTTGGCGATGGACATGGTGTAACTCCTTAGCAGTGCGCCGGGCTCGGGGCGAGACCGGCGGGGCAGGCGTACTGTGCGCTGGATCGATGTACGATAAGTTGCAATTCGTCTCCGATATTTGATCAGAAGTCCCCAATGACCGATCGCCTCGCGGCTTTGCTCGAACGGTTCCCGGTCAGTGCCCGGGTCTTCCAGACCGGCGTGCTGTGCGGCGTCACCGATCTGGACGGCAGCGGCAGCGCGGGCCAGCTGCATCTGGTCCACCGGGGGCGGGTCGAGGTGCTGCACGGCGAGGGCCGCGCGCCGATCGCCATTCGCGAGCCGAGCCTGCTGCTCTATCCGCGGCCGCTGGCGCATCGCTTCGTCACCGATCCGGACAGTGGCGCCGACTTCACCTGCGCGGCGCTGCAGTTCAGCGGCGGGGCTGGCAATCCGATGGCCCGTGCGCTGCCGGCGGTCAGTTGTCTGCCGCTGGCGGCGCTGCACGGCAGCGAGGCCGTGCTGGCGCTGCTGTTCGAGGAAGCCGGCCAGCAGCACTGCGGACGCCAGGCCGTGCTCGACCGGCTGTTCGAAGTGCTGCTGATCCAGGTGCTGCGTCAGCTGATGGAGCAGGGCCGGACCGAAGTCGGAATGATGGCCGGGCTGGCCGATACCCGGCTCCGTCTGGCGCTGGTGGCGATGCACGAAGCGCCAGCCCAGCCGTGGACCCTGGACACGCTGGCGGCCCGCGCCGGGATGTCGCGCAGTGCGTTCGCACGCGCCTTTCACGAGACGATCGGCAGCACGCCGGGCGCCTATCTGCAGCAATGGCGGCTGCGGCTCGCGCAGCAGGCCCTGCTGCGGGGCCGGCCGCTGAAGCAGGTGGCCGACGAGGTCGGCTATGGCAGCGAAGCGGCGCTGTCGCGGGTGTTCAAGGCCCATGCCGGCCTGTCGCCCCGCCAATGGCGGCAGCAACAGCAGGGCTGACGCGGCGATCCCCGAAGCGGCCGCCGGGCCGCGGGGCTCAGGCGGCCGGGCTGAAGCGGCGGTGCACGATCAGCCGCTCCTCGCGGTCCGACGCGAACGCGCCGCAGCCGCGCTCGCGCGCCCAGCGTTCGCCGGCGCGCAGCAGCATCAGCACCAGGCCCCGGTGCCGATGGGCGGGCTCGATGTACAGGCCCTCGACATAGCCGGTATCCCGGCCCGGCAGGCGGCGCAGGTTGCGGCGTACCGACAGCTCGATGTGGCCGACCGCCCGGCCATCCGGCGTGCGCGCGATCAGCACCTCGTTCGGTTCGATCAGCTGGCCTCGGAAATAGCGCTCGATCTCGTACTCGTGGCCGTCTTCGTCGTCGTCCCAGAGCAGGTTGCGCAGCCGGCGCCAGTCTTCACTGTCGACCGGCCGCACCGGGTGGCTCCGGTAGTGCAGCGCACCGTTGCCGGCCAGGCGAGGCGGTGGGTCGGCGGCGGCCATCAGGCGGCCACGCTCGTGCGCATCGACGCCCGCATCGAATCGGCGTCCCGACCCGGCGGCAGCCCGAACAGACGGCGGTACTCGCGGGTGAACTGCGGCACGCTTTCGTAGCCCACCGCGAAGGCCGCGCGGCTGGCCGGGACGCCTTGCGCGATCATCAGCCGGCGGGCCTCGATCAGCCGCAGCTGCTTCTGGAACTGCAGCGGCGACAGCGACGTGATCGCCCGGAAATGCGCGTGGAACGACGACGGACTCATGCCGGCGATCGCCGCCAGCCGCTCGACCGGCAGCGGCCGGCCGTAGTCCTGGCGCAACAGGGCGACGGCCCGGGCCA
>CAYPJK010000188.1:0-6360 GCA_964411025.1 uncultured Nevskia sp. | reverse complement strand
TCGCCGCGCCGCGATCCGGCCGGCCGGCCGCGTGCCGCCGCCTTCTGCAACGCGCCGGACTTGCCCGCCGCCCTCGCCTTGCCGGCCTGTGCGCCGGCCTTCAGCTGCGCCAGCAGGCCCGGCGGAATGGCGGCGGTGGCCGCGGCCAGCAGCAGATCCTGCAGCGGCGGGCCGGGATCGGACGGCGGGGCGTCCTCCTCACCATCGGCCTCGTGCTCCGGCGGCGGTGGTGACGCATCCGCCGACGCCGGCGGGTTCGGCTGCTCCGGCGGCGGCGCCTGATCCGCATCGGCCGGCGGTTCGACCGCCGGAAGCCGCGTCGCGCGTGGCGCCAGCACCAGTCGGGCGGCGATCGCGCCATCGGCATCGGTCACAAGCTCGCGGTCATCGAGCGCGGCAGCGGCCCGCGCAACGCGGGTGGCCAGCCAGATCGCGCGCAATGATGCGATGCCGAGCTGTTCGGCCGTGGCGACCAAGGCCGCGATCACCGCATCCGGCAGCGACACCTGCGCCAGCCGCGCGCGCGCGGTCGCGATGCAGGCGGCGTCGATGCCGGCGGCGGCCGGATCGAGTCGCCGCAGACCCTCGAGATCGAGCCGGAACGCAATACGATCGAGCAGCGGTGCGGCCAGTCCCTCGTCCGCCTCGATCCCTTCGTCGAGCGCGATCACCGCGACCCGCGCCGGCACCGTCGCGGCAATGCCGTCGCGTGCCAGGCGCAGCTCGCCGTCGTCGAGCACGGCCGCCAGGCGGGCGACGGTACCGGCGCCGAGGCGCTCGGCCATCGCCAGCAGCAGCACGCCGCCATCGGCTTCGGCGAGCAGCCCGCGCTCGGCGATCGGCCGACCGGCCGACAGGGTTGCGGACAGGTCCAGCCCGCCGAGCAGGCGACCGTCGGCGATGTTCAGCGGCACCCGCCGCCAGGGCTGCGCGGGCGGCAACCAGCCGCGCAGCAGCGTCAGCCACTGATCGCGGACCGGCCCGGCCAGCGCCCGGATCGCCACACCGCCCAGCCCCTGCGGATCGACCGCGAACAGCGCCGCTGCCGACAGCGCATCGCGGCTGCGTGTCGAGTCCGCGTCGGCGCTCATCGCCGTGTGCGGATCACGCACCGAACAGCTGGCCGACCGCGCGTTCGACACGGCTGGTGGAGCCGGCGTCGTCGAGCGGATTGCGGCGCAGGCGATGGCGCAGGCTGGGTGCGGCGATGCGTTTCAGATGGCCATCGCCGACCACGGAATCGCCGTCCAGCGCAGCGAGCGCGCGGGCGGCGCGCATCAGGGTCAGCTCGCCGCGCAAGCCATCGGTGCCCAGCGCGAGACACAGCTCGGCGGCGCGTTCAAGCACTGCATCCGGCACCTGCACGTCCGGCAGCCGCTTGCGGGCGGCCACGATGCGACGCCGCACCTTGTCGTCTTCGGCCTTCCATTCGGCGATGAACCCGGCGCGGTCGCGTTCGAAGGCATCGCGTCGGCGAACCACGCTGATCCGCGCCTGCAGGTCGGTCGGCGTACCGACTTCAACCGACAATCCGAAGCGGTCGAGCAGCTGCGGACGCAGTTCGCCTTCTTCCGGGTTGCCGCTGCCGACGAGCACGAAGCGCGCCGGATGGCGGATGCTCAGGCCTTCGCGCTCGACCACGTTCTCGCCGCTGGCGGCAACGTCGATCAGCAGGTCGACCAGATGGTCTTCAAGCAGGTTGACCTCGTCGACATACAGGAATCCGCGATTGGCGCGCGCCAGCAGGCCCGGCTCGAAGGCCTTGGTGCCCTGGGCCAGCGCTTTTTCCAGATCGAGCGCGCCGACCACCCGATCCTCGGTGGCACCGAGCGGCAGATCGACGACCGGCACCGGCACCTTGTGGGTCTTCTTCTTTGCACTGCCGAGCCGGTCAAGGCTGGCCTTGCAGGCGTCGGAGGGATCGTCCGGTGCGCAGTGGTAAGGACAGCCGATCACCGCTTCCATCGGCGGCAGCAGCGCCGCCAGCGCGCGCACGGCGGTCGATTTTCCGGTACCGCGATCACCGAACACCATGACGCCGCCAATCGCCGGTTCGACCGCCGCGATCAGCAGCGCCAGCTTCATTTCTTCCTGGCCGACGATGGCCGAAAACGGGAACGGCAGGGGCATGCGCGGCGATCCTGGAAGCGAAGTGTCAGAAAAAACGGACGTCATCCGGACTTTACCAAACGCGGCCCGCGGCGCTGGCTTTTGTTGCGACCGCCGCTGGCGCTCGGCGACACTGCCGCATGATTTCCATGTCCCGTTTCGATCGGCGTGGCGTGCGCGCGGTCGTCGCCGTGCTGGCGCTGCTGATGATCGCGTTCGCCGTGCAGCGGCTGGCAGACGCTACGCGCGGCCTGCGCATCCACCATCTGCAGGTGGCGGACATGCCGGTCACGGTCTACGCGCCGGACCGAGACGAGCCGGCGCCGACCGTGGTCATCGCCCACGGCTTTGCCGGCTCGCAGCAGCTGATGCAGCCGCTGGCGACCACGCTCGCACGCGCCGGCTTCCTCGCGATCACCTTCGATTTTCCCGGCCACGGCCGCCACCCCCGGCCGCTGGCCAGCGGCCTTGCCGACCAGCAGGCGATGTCGACCGCGCTGGTCGAGGCCTTGCGGTCGGTGGTGGCGATGGCGCGCACGCGTCCCGAGAGCGACGGCCGGCTGGCGCTGCTCGGACATTCGATGGCGTCCGACGTCGTGGTACGGCTCGGCATCGAGGACCCGTCGATCAGCGCGACCATCGCCGTGTCGATGTTCTTCCCGCGTGCCACCGACCGGCTGCCGCACAATCTCCTGATCATCGATGGCGCGCTGGAGGCCGATGAGCTGATCCGCCAGGGATTGGCCAGCATTCGCATGGCGGCTGGCGGCAACCCGGAAGCCGGGCCGATCTACGGCCAGTTCGACAACGGCAGCGCCCGGCGGCTGGTGCTGGCGCGCGGTGCCGAACACATCGGCGTGCTGTACGCGCGCGACACGCTGGACGCGGCGGTCGACTGGCTGTCCGGCAGCTTTCTGCACGCGGTGACCGGTCACTGGCGTGATCTTCGTGGCGGACCGCTGGCGCTGCTGTTCGGCGGGCTGATGCTGCTGGCCTGGTCGCTGACCGCGGCGCTTCCGGTGCTGCGCGATCCGCCGGATGGCGTGGCGCTGTCGCACCGGGCGCTGCTGCTCGATGCCGGCCTGCCGGCCATCGTCACGCCGCTGCTGCTGTGGCCGCTGCCGCATGACTGGCTGCCGCTGCTGCTCGGCGGCTATCTGGCCATGCACTTCGCGCTGTACGGCCTGCTGGTGGCGCTGATGCTGCGCCGTCGCGGCCTCGCGCTGCCTCGCCTCGCTTGTCTCGACCGGCGCACGCTGGCGGTGCTGCTGACGGTGACCAGCGCCTGCGTCGTCTCGTTCGGCTACGCCCTGGACCACTGGGTGGCGTCGGTGGCGCCGCATGCGCTGCGCGGGCCGCTGATCGCGGTGATGACTGCCGGCCTGCTGCCGTATTTCGTGATCGATGAATGGATCACCCGCGGGCCGCAGCCGGC
Organism: uncultured Nevskia sp.; assembly: GCA_964411025.1. GTDB lineage: Bacteria > Pseudomonadota > Gammaproteobacteria > Nevskiales > Nevskiaceae > Nevskia. The sequence continues at coordinate 2,816 of CAYPJK010000188.1, read as the reverse complement.
ACCGGGTGGCTATCTGCTGACCAAGCTGCTGCTGCTCGCCTCGCTGCTGCTGGCGGTGGCGCTGAACCCTTACGAGCTGTTCTTCTTGGTGATCATCGTGCCGGTTGTGCTGCTGCTGTTCCTGGTATTCGGCAGCTTCAGCCGCTGGATCGGCCGCCGCACCGGCCAGCCGCTGGTTGCCGCGGTGGCCAACGCCTTGCTGTTCGGCTGGCTGATCGCCGTCAGCTTCCCGGTGGTCGGCCACTGATGCTGGCGCTGCGCCTGCGGCAGGCCACTGCCGCACAGCACCGCGAGGTCGAGGGCAGCGCGCTGATCCGCAGCCTGCTGCGCGGCCAGCTCCACCGCCACGACTACGGCCGGCTGCTGCGCAACCTGCACCCGATCTACACGACGCTGGAAGCGCGCCTGCCGGAAACGGCCTTGCCGGAGGCGATCCGTGATCCCCGGCTGGCGCGGCGCGCGGCGCTCGAAGCCGATCTCGACAGCCTGCATGGCCCCGACTGGCAGCATCTGCCGCTGACCGTGGCCACCCATGCCTATCAGGCGCACCTGCAGACGCTGGACGCCGTGCGCCTCTGCGCACACGCCTATGTGCGCTATCTCGGCGATCTGGCCGGCGGCCAGCTGCTGGGCCGGATCGTCGGCGACTGCTACGGCGTCGGGGTCGCGTTCCACCAGTTTCCGGAACCGGGTGCCGGGCCGCTGGCGGCCGCATTCCGGGCAGCACTCGATGCACTGCCGCTCGATGAGGCCGAGGTGCAGGCGATGGTTGACGAAGCGGTCTCCGCGTTCGCCCGTCACGGCGCGCTGTTCGCGGCGCTTCAGCCCTTGCGATCGAGCCCGCGCAGCCGCCGGTAGAGCGCGGCGGCCCGCTGCGTGGAGGCTTCCAGCTCTTCCAGCAGTGGTGCGATCTGATCGCCACCGGCGGCATCGGCAATCTCCATCGCCGCGACATTGGCGTTGGCGAGGATCGCGCCCATCACGTCGTCGGACTGCCGCAGCGGCGTGCCGCCGGGCGACCGCGCAAGGTCGCGCTCGGTCTGCAGCAGCGTGGTCTCGAAATGCCGGCGCGCCGACTCGGTCTGCTTGCGGGTGGTGAGGTCGCTGAGGATGACGATGAAGCCCAGGATCGAGTCGCCGGCACCCGGCACCACGTCGGCGCGGACGCCGAGCGGCAGGGCCTCGCGGCCAGCGGTGACCAGTGCCGCTTCGCCGCGCCACGGCAGCCGCTCGCGCAGCAAGCGGCGCAGGTGGTCGCGCACGTCGTCAGGCTCGATGAACAGGCCGCCGAGATCGTCCAGTGTCTCGAGCTGCGCACCGGGACTGCCGGGCAGGCGCTGGAACGTTTCGTTCGAGTACAGGATGCGGCCTTCGGGATCGGCGATCACCACCGGGTCCTTGGAGTTGCCGACCTGCGAACGCACCAGGTTCAGCTGGTGCTGGGCAATCAGCAGCCGCACCGCCTGGATCTGCAGGATGATGTCGATCAAGGTCTGGCCGACCGCCTTGGCCAGCACGGTTTCGGCCCGGGTCCACGGTGCCGCAGTGCCGCGCACGATTTCCGACCAGGCGGCGAACGAGCGGCGCGGCGACAGCGTCAGCGGATCGTCGTTGAGCACCGGCTTGGCCGGGTCACCGGCCCAGGTGTACTCGCAGGGCTGTTCCTTGCGAAACCACATCAGCCAGTCGGGCCGCGACGGCGACAGCGGCACCGCCATCACGCCGCTGGCCGTGGCTGCCAGCGCGGCGAAACCCGGATTGCGCCGCACCACCGACGAGCAGGTATAGACGCCGCCCTCGATCGGTTGCGCCGACACCCAGCCCAGCAGCGCGCGCAGGTCCGGCGTCGACGGCACGTCGCCGGCGGTCATCACCTCGCCGTCGTGAAACAGCGCCGCGCCGGTGGCGTCGACCGGCGACAGCAGGGTGCGGGAGTTGCGGAACAGCGCCATCCGCCAGTCGCCATCAGTAGACGTCGCCTCGATCATCCGCAGTTCGAGCCGCTTGACCAGCACCTCGACCTGCGACTGCACGTAATTCTCGATCGCGGCGATGCGGGTCGAGATCACCTCGGCCAGCAGTTCCAGCAGCGCGCGCACCGGATACGGCACGTAGCGCGGCGCGTAGTGGTGGCAGGCGATCAGGCCCCACAGGCGACCCTCACGGACCAGCGACACCACCAGCGTGCCGGTGACACCCATATTCTTCAGGTACTGCAGATGCAGCGGCGACATGCTGCGGAAGTGGCACAGCGACATGTCCAGCTCGTTGCCGTCCGGCAGCCGGCGCGGCTCGATCGGCACCGGCTGGTAATGGACATCGACCAGCACCCGCACCCGGTTGCGGATGTACAGCTCGCGGGCGCGCTGCGGGATATCGCTGGCCGGATAGTGGTGGCCGAGCAGCGAGTCGAGATCGGGCTTGCGCGCCTCGGCAATGATTTCGCCGTGCCCGTCGGGATCGAATTTGTAGACCATCACCCGGTCGTAGCCGGTGCGCTCGCGCACGCAGGCCACCACCGCTTCGGACAGGCTGGCGATGGTCGGGGCACTGCTGAAGCGCTTGACCGCCATCGCCACGCCGGCATGATCGACGGTGCCCGCCGATTCGTAGCCCGCCGCACCATCACGGCGCTCCAGTTCGACGATCAGCACGCCGCCGGCGTGGCGGTGCACGGTGCCATCGAGCGCCACATCGGCACCGTCCCGGCTCACCGTGCAGTTCAGCGGCTGCGGTTCGGCCAGATCGCCCGCCGGATCAAGCGCCTTCAGTTGCGCCCCCAGCGTGCCGCCGACGCTGGCGATATCGCGGCCGAT
>CAYPJK010000187.1:0-6395 GCA_964411025.1 uncultured Nevskia sp. | reverse complement strand
GCGGCCTTGGGCGCGCTCCCGAGTTCCGACGTTATCGTTGGCATCCGGCCCGAAGGCGGTGGCCAGCGTATCGGCGCCGAGTACGCCATCGAGCACAAGGCCGACGACGTCGGCATCGGTGTTCGACAGCGGGTTCTTGCCGGTCACCGAATGATTGATGGCGTACATCACGCCGAGGTCAAGGTTGAGCTTCGACGACATCGCATAGCTGACGCCGCCGGTAAGGTGACGTCGCGGGACAGCAGTGGCGAACACGTTGAACAGGAGTTGGTCGGGTTTGATCGGACCTTTCGTGTAGCTGTAGCCGGCCCGCAGCTTCAGGTCGCCCAATTGCGCCTGATAGCCAATCTTGTAGACATTGATGTCACGCCAGCCGAAGCCGGGTCCACCGCCGGCGCCGAGACAGGCGGGACTTGCGTCGCTGTTGCCGAGCAGGCGTGGAATGGCGCAGTTATTGACGAAGTCGTTGGCATTGAACTCGTTGCCAACAGAGTCGATCTCGCTGAAGTAGATGCGCTGAAAGTCGATCAGCAGGCGGTGTCCCTGCGCCACATGGAACTGGAAGCCGGCGTTCCAGTTCGATGGCACATCAAAGCTGCCGTTGCTGGCGAAGAGTCCCCTGTACTTGTCGAAGCCCTGCGTCCAGATACGGCTCTGGTACGAGGCACCGAAGCCAATGCCGGGGAAGAGGTCCACCAGCACGCCAACGCGAGCGCCGCCGCCATACGAATGGTCGAGCCCGTTTCCGGTGACCTTGTCTGGCTGATTCGAGAAGCGCGAGAACGCTTCCAGTCCAACGGCTTTGAAGCGCTGGCCGACGATGATCGGCGAGAAGCCGATCGAGATCGCATCGGTCAGCTTGCGCGCGTAGGTGGCTTGTACAAACAACTGGATCAGATCGACGCCAGCATTGCCGTTGGCACCGCCGCAGAAGCCCAGCAGGTCAGCCCCGTCTGCGGCGCCGCCGCCGAAGGTGCCCATGCAGTTCGCCTCAAGGCCGACGAAGCCGCGGGCAAAGGTGGCACTGGCTGCCCGCATGTATTCCGTATTGAGGCCGCCGTTTCCATACATCGCGATGCCCCAGGACGACACGTCGTCGATCTCGTGCGACCAGGCCACGCTTGGCAGGTAGTAGATGTCGTTCTTCGAAGACTGATTGCCAGGATCGATCTGGAAGATGCCGTTGTTGGAATCTGGACCGACATCCGAGGCGCTGTAGTCCCGGGTTGGCATGAACACGCTCAAACCGACGGTCGTGCGGTTTCCGACCCAAGCCAGCCCGGCAGGATTCTGGGCAACCGTCATCGCATCGTCCGGGTTGGCGGTACCGGCACCGCCAAGGGCGATCTGGCTGGCACTGTAGCCATGCGAGAAATAGCCATTGGTGGCGTACGTCAATGTCGGCCAGGCAGCGCAGAGCAGGCCGGCGACGACTAGCGCGGGTCGGCAGGCCGGCGGCCGGGCGGCTGCCGTCGGGAGATTGGCGTTCATCGGGGGGTCCTCGTGGAATGGACAGCGGCGAACTTCCGAATCCGGACGTTCATGGAGTGATCACAGGCGGCGGCAGGCGCCGTTCACGCAGGGGCGCATGCCAGTCGATGCCGAGATGGCCCTCGAGCATTCGCCAGTAGATGCGAGGTAGCAGGTGACGTTTGAGCAAGGCGTAACGTCGGCGCGGCAGCCGCGGATCGCCTCCGAAGCTCGGCAGCATCTGACCATTTCGACCGAATTCCGCCAGTAACACGCGTTGACGCGAAGTCAGGATCGGGCAAGCCGAGTAGCCGTCGTAGCCAAGCGGTGGCGCATTGCCATCCAGCGCGGCCACCAGGTTGCGCGCCACCACCGGCGCTTGCGCACGGATCGCGGCCACGGTTTTGCTTGAACTGGCCGTGCTGCAGTCGCCGATGCCGAACACATTGGCGACAACCGTATGACGCAGGCTGCTGCCGTCCACCGGCAGCCAGCCATCAGCATCAGCCAGTCCGCTGGCGGCAATCAGTGGCGTCGGGCCTTGCGGCGGCACGACATGGAGCAGATCGAACGGCCGTTCGACATCGCGGCCGTCCGGCTGACTGAATCGCGCAATCTGCCGCTCGCCATCGACCGACATCAGGCGTGACGCAAGGCGAACGTCAATTCCGTACTGGCGCGCCACCTCGATCAGCGTCCGGTCGTAGTGCGGGACGCTGTGCAGTGAAGCCCCGTCCACGTGAAATTCCAACGCGGCGTTCAGCCGATGCCGCCGGAATTGATCCGCAGCGGCGTAAAGGATGCTTTGGGCTGAGCCGGCACACTGAATCGGCAGACGCGGTCGTACAAACAGTGCGCGTCCACCGCGAAATCGGCGCAGCTGGTCGCGCGTGTCATCAGCGAGATCAGCACGGTAGATGCTGGTGACGCCGTGTTTTCCCAGCGCGGACTCTAGCCCCTCGACCTGATCCCATCGGCTGACCAGCCCGGTGGCGACCACCAGCGTGCGATACCGCAAGACCTGGCCATCGACCAACAGCACGCTACCGCCCGTCGCGTCGATCGACTGCGCCTGACCTTGGATCCAAATGACGCCGGCCGGGATGCACGCCGCTCGCGGCCTCTGCATGACGGCAGCGAGAGCCTGTCCAGTCGCGACCAGCGTCCAGCCAGGACGGTAGTGATGCACAGGGTCTGGTTCGACGATGCCGATGCGGAGCTGCGGGCGAAGACCTCGGATGCACGCGGCGGCTGTCGTGCCGGCGACACCGCCACCGATCACCAGCACGTCGAACGCCTTCGACCCCGCATCGAAATTCGGCACTGAACTCCCCCGCCCGCCGCTCATTGGCGGACGGGTCGCTTGTGATGGCCGCTGCTCGGTCAGACCGGCAGCTGCCCGGTAGGGACAGCCGACGGGAAAGTCCCGGTGCGGGCTCGGTTGTTATATCGGATATCTATAACCTTATAACTAATCTATTGCATGACGGCCGACCCCGCAATAGACTTCGGTCGAAACGGTGCGGCGAAGAAGGCTGGGCCCGCCGGAAAACGACGCGATCAGCGAGACCACTGAAGGAGAAGAACGGATGAGCGCCACCACGAAAGGCCAACTGGCCCGAAGCTTTCCCCTGCTAACCGCAGGCCACCGGTCGTGAGTGCGACGAATGTGTCGCCCGCGCCGCGTCCTTTCTGGCAACCGCATATGGCCGGCGTTCTGCTCGGTCTCGGCCTGCTGATGACCTTCGTGCTGACCGGTCACGGCCTCGGCGCCAGCGGTTTCACCACCGCCCTCGCCGCCACCACGGCGGATGTCGTGGCGCCGGCCGCCACCGAATCGAGCAGTTACTGGGGGCCGATGTTCGAGAACGGCCGCAATCCGCTCGACAGCTGGATTACCTGGCAGGTGATCGGCGCCGCGCTCGGCGCGCTGATCGGGGCCTTAACCGCCGGCCGGTTCCAGATCAGCTACGACGGCCCGGTCCGCCTCGGCAAGCCGCAACGCCTGCTGATGGCCTTCGCCGGCGGCGCGATCTCCGGGCTCGGTGCACGCATCTCGCTGGGCTGCACCAGCGGCCTCGGCCTTTCTGGCGCAGCCACGCTGGCTTCTGCCGGCTTCCTGTTCCTGGGCGGTTTCTTCATCACCGGCGCGATCATCGGTCTCGCCACCAAGAGGATCTGGCAATGAGCTTCCCCATCGGATTTGGCGGTGTCGCCTCGGGCCTGATCTGCGGCCTGGTATTCGGTTTCGCGCTTGAACGCGCCGGCTTCGGTAGCGCCACCAAGCTCACCGCGCAGCTTCGCTTCAAGGACTGGGCGGTGTTCAACGTCATGTTCACGGCGATTCTCGTCGCCGCCGTCGGCCTGTACGTACTGCAGCTGATCGGCTACGTCGACATGGAACAGATCTACATTCCCAGCGCCTTCCTTTGGGCAACGCTGCTGGGTGGTGTCGGCGTCGGCGCCGGCATGAGCATCGGCGGCTACTGCCCCGGCACCTCGGTGGTCGGCTTCTGCTCCGGCAAGATCGACGCGCTGCTGTTTTTCGCAGGATTGATCTTCGGCACCTTCGTCTTTGCCGGCGCCTATGACTTCCTTGAGCCGATGCTCAAGGCGATGCCGGCACCGGAGGCGCAGACCTTGCCCGAACTGCTCGGTGTGCCGACCTGGGTCGTGCTTGGGGCGCTGGTCGCCGTGGCGGCGACGGTCGGCTACCTGACGACACGCAAGTCTGCCCCGTCGTCGAAAGCAGCCTCGGCCTGAAACCGATCACGTTCCCCCGCATCCGGCGCGCGGCGTTCCTGCGCGCGCCGGCTTTTAGCCGTATTCACTCCCCCTTTCGAGAATCCGATGCGCTCCAATCTTCGTCGTTCACGCTTGTCACAGGCACTGCCGGCACTCGCGACCGCACTCGCTGCCGTTTCCGCCATGCCCGCTGCCCACGCCGGCCCGTCCGAAGCTCCGAAGACGGACACGTCTAAGCCCGCAGAGCCAACCAAGCCGGCAGATACGGCAGCACCGGCCGGCAAACCCGCCGAACCGACTGCACCGGCTCCTGCGGCCAAAAAGAAGCGCGCTGCCAATCCCTGCGCTGGCCAGTAAGCAGGACCTCGGCACTTACGAGCCTGTTGGATGGCACGCGGGGACACACTGGAAGCACTGATCGCCGGTTGCAGCACCCGCTCGCTGCGGGCAATGGCAGATGCGGCGTTGACCGTCATCGAGCAGACGCAGCAGTGGGCTGACTCGGGACGCTCCCCGCTGCAGGCAACGATCGGTCATGCCACGCCGATCGCCTGGCAGCATCACCCGGACGGCGATGCTCGCGATCGCGACGCAGGGTATCGCTGGTACTACCACTGTCACGACAAGCCACAGCGAGCCAGCGAGCACGGTCACTTCCATCTGTTTTCCGAACACGACCGCAGGACAGGCGAGCCGCCGGCGCTGACGCATCTGATCGCGATCGGCATCGATGCCCGCGGTCTGCCCATCAGGGCATTCACCGTCAATCGCTGGGTCACCAACGAAGTCTGGCGAGATGCTTCGCAGGTGCTGCGCCGGCTTGCCAGGTTCCGCGTCGCTCTTGACGGCGAGCATGGCGATGTCAGCCGCTGGCTATCGGCGCTGACCGTGCTGTTCGCGCCGCAACTGAAGCAGGTGGTCACCGACCGCGACGACGCGATGAACCGGCGCGCGCAGGGCGGTGGCCGCCCCAACCTGCGTGACGACCGCCGCCTAGAAGTCATCAGCCAGCGCCGCCTGTCGCTGGCCCGTCAGATCAAAGCCATCGACGCGCAACTGGATACGCTCAGGAAGCGCTCGCTCCGTACGCCGCCAGCAACGCTGGTGAATCAAGAGGACACGCTCAGATGAACCTTCGCTCTACCCGCTCGCTGGCCGTACTGGTCACCGCACTGATGGTTGACGTACACGCCGCCGACGGCGGGCTGCCAGGCCCGGTGGTCAATGCCCAGTGGCTGGCCAGTCATCTCGATCAGGTCACCGTGCTCGATGTCCGCAGCGACATCGATGCGTTCACCGGAACGCCGGAATTCGAGACCAACGAAAAGACCGGTGCGAAGACCCTGGTGACCGTCGCCGGCCATATCCCGAAGGCCCTGCTGGTGGACTTCGACCATACGCGAGGCCCGCGCATGATCGGTGGCCGCAAGGTCGAGAAGATGCTGCCCGAGAAAGCGGCATTCGAAACCCTGATGCAGGACGCCGGGCTGTCCGCCAGCAAGCCGATCGTCATCACGGCCAATGGCCAGACGGTGGACGAAATGGACATGGCCGCGCGGCTGTACTGGTCCCTGAAGGTCTATGGCGAAGACCGCATCGCGATTCTTGACGGCGGCGACGCCGGCTGGCTGGCCGCGGGCCAGACGTTGGTCAGCGACAAGCCCGCCGTGGCGAAGGGAGACTGGAAAGCAACGGCCGATCGTCGCGACCTGCTGGCCGAGACCGCCGATGTCGAGAAGGCAGCATCCGCCAAGGTGCAGCTGGTCGACGCTCGTCCCCTGCCGCAATACGCGGGGCTGACATTCAAGAAGCCGCTGGTCACCGCAGGCGGACATGTCAGCGGGGCACGGAATCTGCCGACCGATGTGCACACCAAGGCGGTCGGCGGCGCCCAGATGTTTCTGACCGCCGCCGAGTATCGCGGCGTCATGGCGTTGCAGGGGATCGACCCGTCAGCGCCATCGATCTCGTACTGCAACACCGGTCATCTGGCGTCCGGCGCATGGTTTGTGATGAGCGAAGTGCTGGGCAATCGCAGCGTCAAGTTGTACGACGGCTCAATGCACGACTGGACCAGTTCAGGGCATCCCGTTGTCAACTTGGCAACGGGTGGATGATTTCGAGACCGATCCCCGACCAGACCCGCGGACCTGCCATGAATTTCTACGATCGCTACCTCA
>CAYPJK010000186.1:0-6408 GCA_964411025.1 uncultured Nevskia sp. | reverse complement strand
CAGCGCAGTTCACGGTCACGAACGGCTTGTCGGCGCGCCGGCTGGCAGCGTGGATGGCTTTTGCAAAACAGCCCTTGCCGGTCCCCGTTTCGCCGAGCAGCAGTACCGGGATGTTGCGATCCAGCACGCGACGGACAATGCGGACATTGTTCGCCATCTGCGGATCGCCGTACTCCATGGCTGCCAGCGGCCCGCAGTTGGAGGACGCGGGCAGTTCGACAGGATCGCGGCGACCGTGTTCGGCACGCAGCTCGCGTTCCGGCGGCTGGATGGCACTCCACAGGCGCGTCTGGCTGGCACGCGCCAGCAGCGGCGCCGGCCGGAACGCACGCCGGGATGCCAGCTGCATCTGGGTGGCAAGTGTGGTGTCGAACACGGCCTCCAGTGCCTGGCCACAGAGCGCGCGGTGATCGGGTGCGCCGAGCAGTTCCAGCGCGCTGCGATTGGCACCGACGATCATGCCGTTGTCATCGAAGGCAACAATGCCTTCGCCGGGCGTGGAGATGAATTCCTGCTGGCGATGGAAGCGCAGCATGTAGTGCCGTTTGCAGCTCTCCAGCAGCGCACGGTTCTCGATGTTCTGCGCGGCGATTTCAACCAGCGCCAACGTATGCGTCTGCGCCCGGTTGAAGCTGCCGGAAATGTCCAGCGCCGCCACCACCTTGCCTTGCGAGTCGAAGATCGGCGTCGCCGAGCAGGTGAGTTCGGTGTTCTGCGCCAGGAAGTGCTCGTGCTGGTGGATCACCACCGAGCGCTGCTCGACGATGCAGGTCCCCATGCCATTGGTGCCGAGTTCCCGCTCGCTCCACACCGCGCCTTCCCGCAATCCGCTTCGCTTGGCTGTGGCGGCGAAGCCGGGATCGCCGACGTAGTGCAGGATCACGCCATCCTGATCGGTCAGCATGATGCCGAAGTCGTTCTGGTGCAGACGCTTGCGCAGGCTCAGCAGTTCGACCCTGGCGATCGACAGCAGCAGGCCGTGCTGCTCGCGGCGCGCCTGCAGTTCAGGCCGATCGACGACGGTGGCTTTCTTCGGCGTGAGCGGGTCGAGCGCGTAGCTTTCGATGCAGCGCGCCCAGGAGTGCAGCACGTGATGGTTGATGTCCGAAGCGGGAACCAGGCCTTGCACTGCGGACTCCACCAGGCTGGCGTGACGCATCGCTTTCTGCGTGGTCAACATCGTCTCCTCCGTGCGCGCCATCGAACCCGTGGGTTCGTGGTCGTTATCGTGATGGCGTTCGGCCATCGCGCGCGGATCGTCGTGATTGGCGAGGCCTTGACGAGGAGGCTGTGATGCACCGGACGCCGGAAGACTACCCCCGTCAGTTGCCCGGTACAACAATCGGTTCGGCTGTGCCGAATGCGGTGTCGACGGCCCGCGGAATGGGCTGTTCGGGCCATCTACCAAGCTGCCCGGAATGGTCACCCAATCGCTGACGTCAAGGCTGTCGCGGCGGTCCCAGCGTGTTTGTCGGCGGGCGGCAATCGGCATCTCGTCGGCCTTGTCGGCAGGCACGCCTGGCCGCACGTTTCCCACACGACGAGGGCGGTCACGCTCGTCGCTCATCTCAGCGCCCGCATGACAGCAGACACCTTCCCGTATCCCGCAATCGGCGCTGTCCGGCGGCGGCAAGTCGAGTGATGGCGTCAGTGGACATGGCGAGGAGCAGGGCTGGCTGAGCGTTCGCAGATCAATCCGTTGGTGAGCGAGATTGCAGATCGCGTGCCATTCGCGAAGGCATGGCCGATGTTTGAAAATCAGCGACTTGAGCCCGGGAAAGTGTGGGGCTGACGCGCCTTGCAGGCCTGCTGTTTCGTATCTGACCCACCGGCTGCGTCATCGCGCAGCAAGACTCAGCGGCGCTCGAGCGTCAGCGCCGTGTCGAGCGCCGGTGCGGCGCCATCAGCATCGACGTGCGTCTTCAATTCGTAGAGTCCACCCGGCACGGCGCTCGACAGCGTGAAGACATACGTCTTCGACACGAACTGCTTGAGACGATCCTTGAGCGGGTCGTCGCGGTACGGGCTGATCGTCACTTCATGGCCGTCGATGGTCTTGCCGGCATAGCGCAGCTGCACCGGCCGCACGTTCGCCTTTTCAGCCAGCGCTAGACGGATGCGCTTGCGGAAGTAGGCCTCCTGACCGCCGAGGCGGTTGTGCAGGTCGCGGATATCGTTTTCCAGGAAGTACAGGATCACCGGATTGCCTGTGCCGCCTTCGATGCTCGACAGATTCAGCCGGCGGCTGCCGCTGAGGAAATCGACCTTCAGTGTCCGCGCCTCCGGCTTGCCAGCGCCGACATGCAGGATGACCTGATCAGTGAAACGGTCGCTGTCGCTGCCGTTCTGGGTGAAGACATAGGGCAGATCGGTGGCGTCCCGAATGTTCTGCAGATGATTGTCGAGAAAGATTCGCTGCTCGGCGACCGAGATGTCGTCGCCGTCAGCGGCCATCGCGGGCGGCTGCACGGCGGTGACGATGGCGGTGATCGAGACCAGCGCGCGTATCCATTGGCTGACCATGAAATCTCCTGAATAAGTAGGTGAGGGAACGAGTGGGCGTCAGGGTATGTCGTCGCCATCGCCGGCGCGCAGTTCGGCCGCCATTTCGGGCGCAAGCGCATCGAGCCGCCGGGCAATGTCCTGGACCTCGTCGAAATGGCCCAGTTTTCGTTCCGCCATGCCGAGCTTCAACCAGGCCACAGACAGCCGGGGATTGAGCGCCAGCGCCTTGCGGAACGACGGCACAGCGTCGGCGTATCGCGCCATCTGGATCAGCGCGTCGCCGTCGACAAACCAGGATTCGGCGTTCCCGGGTTCGGCAGTTGCCCAAGTCTGCGCAAGCTGGGCGAGGTCGGCCCATTGCCGGCGGGCTTCAAGCACGGCCGCCCGCATGAAGTAAGGCAGCCGGTCGACCGGTTGCGACCAGAACGGTTGGGCGTCGGCGGGCAGCGGCGCAATCGGACGGTAGTCGTCGTCGCCGGTCATCGCGCCGTCGATCCAGTCTGCCGGGATCGAGAAGTAGTAGGCCTCCGCGCCCTTCAGGCGAAATGTCAGGACGCCGACCAGACGTCCGTCCATCGTGAACAAGCCGCCGCCACTGGCGCCGGAGTTGAAATAGGTGGCGCTCTGCAGCACCAGGCCGCCGTCAATCGGGTGCAGGGCGCGGATCGTGCCGATCTGGGTCGAAAGACCGGCGCCGAACGTGTAGCCGGCAGCGACCACCGGGTCTCCCACCTCAAGATCGCGGGCACTGGCGCGCGGCACAGCGGCGACCGATGCCAGACGGGGCACATCGAGCAGGCAGAGATCGCGCCCGGCGTTGGCGCGCTGTCCGCGCACCGGCCAACGCAAACCCTGATAGAGCAGGGCAACTGACTCGGCTTTCGCGGTGACGTGACAACTGGTGACGAAGCGCCCTGGCGCCACGGCGACTGCGCTGCCGAGCGAGTAGCTGCCGGCTTCGGTCACGGCTTCGACCTTGACGATGCTGGCGAGGATCGGATTGAACCGCGCCCGGTCCAGTTCATCGGCGGTGGCGGTACCAAGGCTTGCCAGCATCAACAGCAAGAGCCGCAGCGCGGCGCGCGCGATGGTCATGAGTGGCGGGAATCGAGTCTGGGGATTTTCCGTTGACGGGCCAGGGCAGCAGGAACGCTCATCGGCATGCCGGCTGCGAGAGAACGTTCGGCAATGCAAGGCGCTGGCGAACGTGCGGCAACAGCCCAAAAAAATGGCGCCGCCGAGATCATCGGCAGCGCCACTTGCTTCCAACCGCGCCTGCGATCAGTCGCCCAGCGCGAACACCGTCAGCGAGCCACCCAGTTCGGTGTACTGGTTCAGTTCACGATAACCACCGACCGCACCGAGGCCGTCGGTATCCTTCTCAAGGCCTGCCGCCATGCCGATGCCGGCCCAGCCGCCGATGCCCGAGAACACGCCGACGTACTGCTTGCCCTTGTGCTGGTAGGTGAAGACATTGCCGATGATGCCGGACGGGGTCTTGAACTTCCAAAGCTCCTTGCCGTCCTTGAGGCTGACCGCCTTTAGGTAGCCTTCCAGCGTGCCGTAGAACAGCACATCACCCGCGGTGGTCAGCGCACCCGACCAGACCGAGAATTTCTCCGGCTTCGACCAGACGATCTTGCCCGCGCCGGCATCCCAGACCGTGAAGTTGCCCATGCCGCCGTGACTGTTCGGCGCCGGGAACATCGACAGCGTGGCACCGACGTACGGCTGGCCGGCGGTGTAATCGACGGCGAACGGCTCATAGTCCATGCACACGTGGTTGGTCGGGATGTAGAACAGGCCGGTCTTCGGATTGAACGCCGCCGGCTGCTGGTCCTTCGAACCCAACGCCGCCGGGCAGACGCCCTTGGTGTTGACGTCCGGGCCGTTCTGCGCGGTGGAGTACTTGGAGACGACCTGCGGCCGGCCCGACTTCATGTCGACGTGGGTCGCCCAGTTGACGACCGGGTCGTACTTCTCGGCCACCAGCAGCGCGCCGTTGGTGCGGTCCAGCGTGTAGCCGAAGCCGTTGCGGTCGAAGTGGACCAGTGCCTTGGTCGGCTTTCCCTTGACCGGGATGTCGGCCAGGATCATTTCATTGATGCCGTCGAAATCCCATTCGTCGAACGGCGTCATCTGGTACACCCAGTTGACCTTGCCGGTATCGAGGTTGCGCGACCAGATCGACATCGACCACTTGTTGTCGCCCGGGCGCTGCGACGGATTCCAGGTCGACGGATTGCCGGTGCCGTAGAAGACGGCGTTCAGGGCACGGTCATAGCTGTACCAGCCCCAGGTGGTGCCGCCACCGATCTTCCACTGGTCGCCCTTCCAGGTCTTGAGGCTGGAGTCCTTGCCGACCGGCGTGACCTTGCCGTCTGTCCAGGTGGTTGTCTTGGCCGGGTCGATCAGCATTTCGGCATCCGGACCGACGCTGTAGCCCTTCCAGGCAGGCGTGCCGTCCTTCAGGTTGTAGGCGGCGAGGAAGCCGCGCACACCCCATTCGCCGCCGGAGATGCCGGTGATGACCTTGTCCTTGAAGACATGGGGAGCGTTGGTGTTGACGGCACCGAGCTTCGGATCGCCATTCTTCACCGACCACACCAGCTTGCCGGTCTTGGCGTCGAGCGCGATCAGGTTGGAGTCGGCCTGCTGGAGCAGGATCTTGCCGTCGCCGAAAGCGAGGCCGCGGTTGACGGTGTCGCAGCACATCTGCGGAATCACCGCCGGGTCCTGCTTCGGCTCGTACTTCCAGATGATCTTCTGGGTTTCGAGGTCGATCGCGAACACCTTGTTCGGGAACGGCGAATGCAGGTACATGGTGCCGTCGATGACCAGCGGCGAGCCTTCATGGCCGCGCAGCACGCCAGTCGAGAAGGTCCAGGCAACCTGCAGCTTGTTGACGTTCTTGTCGGTGATCTGGGCGAGTTTGCTGTAGCGCTGGTTGTATTCGTCGCCTGCCTGCGCCGCCCAGTTCTCCGGGTTGGCGAGGGCCTTGTCGAGGTCGGCGGCGGCATGCGACATGCCGGGGGCCGCAACGAGCGCAAAAGCGACTGCGGCCAGATTGGCCTTGTAACGGAAATTCATCTTGTTTCTCCTCCGCATTAAGAAAATTACGGTTGTATCTGTTCGATCACACTCGGACTGCACAGCGGCTAAAACATCCGGCGCATCTTTTTTTGACTCCACTGCAAACAAGGGGCAGTGAACGGGTGCAGCTTGAAACGCTCCACGAGACGACTGCCGTGTTGCCCTCAATAACCGAACCTGCCGCCGAGGGAGCAACAGCCGTGCCACTCTGGGCAGCCTTCCCGGTTTGCGAAATAGATCAATTAAAACAACAGGATGAATGATTTCTTGATTGTGCACTTGCACAATGCAGGCGGATTGCCGCAGTGGCTGGCGCAGATTTGACCCAAGTGTTTCGGCCCGTACCGAAGGGGTGAGGAAGGACGCGCCGGCCGCCGGGCGCGCGCGGCCTGACGAGCAGAAGCGGCGGCCGATCCCCGGTGGCACGCCCCGCATGGAACGGCGATGGCGAGGGACCGCGGGCACAAAAAAGGCCGGGGATCGCGATCCCCGGCCTCGTGTCCGTAACGCGCCGCAGATGCCGTGTCAGATCATCTCGATCGCCACTGCCACCGCTTCGCCGCCACCGATGCAGAGGCTGGCGATGCCACGCTTGCCGCCGGTTTTCCGGAGCGCACCGATCAGCGTGGCGAGAATGCGCGCGCCGCTGGCGCCGATCGGATGGCCGAGCGCACAGGCGCCGCCGTGGATGTTGACCTTGTCGTGCGGCAGGCCGTGGTCCTTCATCGCCGCCATGGTGACGACGGCGAAGGCCTCGTTGATCTCCCAGAGGTCGACGTCGGTGGCCTTCCACGAGAGCTTGTCGAGCAG